>CAXTUQ010000511.1:0-4514 GCA_964247405.1 uncultured Acetobacteraceae bacterium | reverse complement strand
TGCCGACACCAACGCGGCGCTGCAGTTCGACCGCGCGCAGGCCCGCGGCCAGCGGCTCGACATCGCCGCCGGCACCGCCGTGCGGTTCGAGCCGGGGCAGAGCCGCGCGGTCACGCTTATTCCCTACCGTGGCGCCCGCATCGTGCAGGGCTTCCGCGGCGACATCATGGGGCCGCTATGACCCGCATCTCGATGGGGTCAGCATGACCCGCATCCCGCGCCGCGCCTATGCCGACATGTACGGCCCCACGACGGGCGACCGCGTCCGCCTGGCCGACACCGACCTGTTTGCCGAGGTCGAGCGCGACCTGACCACTTACGGCGAAGAGGTGAAATTCGGCGGCGGCAAGGTGATCCGCGACGGCATGGGCCAGTCCCAGGCGTCCCAGGCGGAGGGCGCTGTCGATACCGTCATCACCAACGCGCTGATCCTCGACCATTGGGGCATCGTCAAGGCAGACGTGGCGGTCCTCGACGGACGCATCCACGCCATCGGCAAGGCCGGCAACCCCGACGTGCAGCCCGGCATCACCATCATCATCGGACCCGGCACCGAGATCATCGCCGGGGAAGGCAAGATCCTCACCGCCGGCGGCATCGACAGCCATATCCACTTCATCTGCCCGCAGCAGGTCGAAGAAGCCTTGGCGTCCGGCATCACCACCCTGGTCGGCGGCGGCACCGGCCCGGCGACCGGCACCAGCGCCACCACCTGCACGCCCGGCCCCTGGCACCTTTCCCGGATGCTGCAAGCCGCCGAGGGCCTGCCGGTCAACCTCGCCTTCGCTGGCAAGGGCAACGCTTCCCGCCCGGCGGCGCTGGAGGAGATGATCCGCGCTGGGGCCAGCAGCCTGAAACTGCACGAGGACTGGGGCACGACGCCCGCCAGCATCGACTGCGCGCTCTCGGCCGCCGACCGCTTCGACGTGCAAGTGATGATCCACACCGACACGCTGAACGAAAGCGGCTTCGTCGAGGACACCATCGCGGCGTTCCAGGGCCGCACCATCCACGCCTTCCACACGGAGGGCGCTGGCGGCGGCCATGCGCCCGACATCATCCGCGTCGCCGGGCTGCCCAACGTCTTGCCCTCCAGCACCAACCCGACGCGGCCCTACACCGCCAACACGCTGGACGAGCATCTCGACATGCTCATGGTCTGCCACCACCTCGACCCGGCCATCCCCGAGGACGTGGCCTTCGCCGAAAGCCGCATCCGGCGGGAGACCATCGCCGCCGAGGACATCTTGCATGACCTGGGCGCGCTCAGCATGATCTCGTCCGACAGCCAGGCGATGGGGCGGGTGGGCGAGGTGGCGGTCCGCACCTGGCAGACTGCGCACAAGATGAAGCAGCAGCGCGGCTCGCTGCCGGGTGATGGGCGGGCGGACAACGCGCGGATCAAGCGCTACATCGCCAAGTACACGGTCAACCCGGCCATCGCGCAGGGCCTGTCGCACGAGGTCGGCTCGGTCGAGCCGGGCAAGCTCGCCGACCTCGTGCTGTGGTCGCCGATGTTCTTCGGGGTGAAGCCGGACCTGGTGCTGAAAGCCGGCAGCATCATCTGCGCGCCGATGGGCGACCCGAACGCCAGCATCCCCACGCCGCAGCCGGTGCACTACCGCCCGATGTTCGGGCAGTTCGGGGCGGCGCTGGCCGCAAGCTGCGTCACCTTCGTGTCGCAGGCGGCGCTCGACGACGGCATCGGCCAGCGCCTCGGCCTGACCCGGCGCCTCTCGGCCGTGCGCGACACCCGGGGCGGCATCGGCAAGCGCAGCATGGTCCACAACGACGCGACGCCGGTGATCGAGGTTGATCCGGAAACCTACGAGGTGCGGGCGGACGGCGTGCTGCTGACGTGCGAGCCGGCGGCCGTGCTGCCGATGGCGCAGCGGTATTTCTTGTTTTGATCGGGATCAGCATCTCACATGGCAGAGGCAGACGACGGCATCAAGACCAAGGCGCAAGCCGCACTGATCGAGGCGTTGAACTGGCTGTATGATCGGGTCGCCGGATCTCAGGACGCTGACACCGCCAAGGTGCTGTGGTCAAATGCAGAGATCGACCGCCGGATCGCATACTACTGCACCATGGCCGGAACGGCCGGCTTTGTCACGAACGTGGGCGGCGCCTTGACGCTTCCCGTCACTTTGCCCGCGAATTTGCTGAGCGTCGCCGCGTTGCAGTTGCGGCTGATCGCAGAGGTCGCGTCCGCACGGGGCTATGATCTCCATGGGCCGGAAGCGCGCACCCTTGCGCTGGCTTGCCTCACCGGGAACGCCGCGCTCGACATCCTCAAGGACGCCGGCGTCAGAGTGGGCCAAAAAGCAATCGGTCAAATCGCCGGTGCTCTCATCGCCAAGATCAATCAAGCCGTAGGGTCGAGGCTGTTGACGAAGGCGGGAACCCAGGGCGTCGTCAACCTGACGAAGTTCGTGCCGGTCATGGGCGGACTGGTGGGCGGCACGGTCGATGCGCTCAGCACCAAGGCCGTCGGCGAAATCGCGAAGCGCGTCTTCGAAGCCTTGCCAAGCCAGGAACCCGAGCGCGTCCCGGATGGCCGGGGCGATCCTGGCCAGCCGCAACTTCTGGTATCGACGAAGCAATGATGCGGTCGGCGCAGCTTCTCCCGAGCGGAACCTGGGACCCCGCGCACGGGCGCGATCAAGTCTGGATCGACTTCGACCGCCGCCACCGCCGCCGCATCGTGCTGCGCACCGCGGCCGGGCATGACCTCTTGCTGGACCTTCCGCAAGCGGCCCGCCTCCGCCACGGCGACGGCCTCCTGCTGGACGACGGCGGCATCGTCCTGGTGCAGGCCCAGCCGGAACCGCTGCTGGACATCCACGCGCATGAGGGCGCGGACCTGGTCCGCATCGCCTGGCACCTCGGCAACCGGCACCTGCCCGTGCAACTGATCGGCACCCATCTCCGCATCCGGCGCGACCACGTGATCGCCGACATGGTGCGCGCCCTCGGCGGCCACGTCGCGGAGACCGAGGCACCCTTCGATCCGGAGGGCGGGGCCTATGCGGGCGGCCACTCGCATGCTCATGACGACGAGGACGGCCACGCCCACCCGCATGACCGTTGCGTCTAGGTTTGGTCTGCGGCTTCCGCCCTTCCTCACCACTGTTGGACCAGCCAAGATTGGCTGAAGGTGGTTCGGCAGCTTTGAGAAGGACATCGCAACAAGCCGCCAAATTTCCCGCCGGGGTTTATTCGGCATCACGTCCCGAGGAGTTCGGGCAAGAAGATGTCCTCGCAGGTCAGCCGCCGCTTCGTCAGCCCCTGTTCGTGATGGTAGCGCAGGACGGCATCGACCGCCTTGCGGTTGGCGGCCATGCCATAGGGCCACCAGTCCTCGCCGAGCAGGCTGCGATCCTCGTCAACGAGCTTGCTGAACCACGGCAGCATCGTCGCCATGTTGTTGAAGGTCATGCCCTTCGCGTGTTGCTCGGCCATGACCTGCTTCGCGTCGCAGAAGCCGTCATAGACCGCCTTCACGATCTCCGGATGCTCCGCGGCAAGCTCCTTGCGGACCACAACCGTGTGCATGATCGGGAAGATGCCTGTGCGCTGGAAATAGGCGCGCTCGGTCGTCTCGTAGTCTTCGAACAAGCGGCCGACCCTGGGCGACTTTTCCAGCACGCACCTGGGCACGTCGGCCGAGATCAAGGCGTCGATCTCGCCTGCTTCCAGCATTTCGCCCAGGTCGGAGCCTTTGGCTGCTGGCACCACCTCGACGTCTGCGGGGTGGGGCTGCGGAATGAAACCGACCGGCTCCATCGGAAAGTCGATACCGCCGACAATCCAGCGACACTGGTTGGAGGTCAGGCCGTACTCGTCAGACAAGATGCCTTTCGCCATCACGCCGGCATCATGGCCATAGACGGCAAGTTCGCCGATGGTTTTGCCAGCGAGATCCTCCGGGCGCTTGATGCCGCTTGCCTTGTTGATGTAGATGGCCGAGTGACGGAAACAGCGGTTCGGGAACACCGGGATCGCGACGAACGGCGGATTTTCGAAGTCCATGGTGCGCAAGAAATACGTCATGCCGAGTTCGGACACGTCGAACGAACGCTGTCGGATCATCTGCTCGAAAATCTCGGTGACGATGCGCGCGCTGTGAAAGTTGGCGTCCGCCCCGTCGATTTTGATGCTGCCATCTGCCAGCGCGCGTGTCCGGTCATAGTTCCAGAATGCGATATCGAGCTTCACCTTGTTCATGGGCCAGACTCCTTTGCTGTAGCATCAAGCTGTTCCTTTCAGGTCCAGCCTAGCGTCGCCGGGCCATCTAAAACACGATTTGCATGACCGCTGACCTCACGAAGCTGCTCACCTGGCTGTCCCCTGCCTTCCCGACCGGCGCCTACGCCTACTCCCACGGGCTGGAATGGGCGGTTGAGGCCGGGGATGTCCGCACCGAGGGCGACCTGCTCACCTGGCTCAACGACGTGCTGCGTCACGGATCAGGCCGCGCCGACGCCATCCTGCTGCGCCATGCCCATGCC
>CAXTUQ010000510.1:225-4524 GCA_964247405.1 uncultured Acetobacteraceae bacterium | reverse complement strand
GCGCTCCGCCGCGGGGTCCAGCAGCGCGCGGGTCAGGCCGCCCGGACCCGGCCCCACCTCCACCACGTGCCGCCCCGCCAGGTCGCCGGCCTGCCGCGCGATCCGCCCCGTGAGGTTCGCGTCCAGCAGGAAATGCTGGCCGAGCTTGCGCCGCGCATCCAGCCCATGCCGCGCGATGACCTCCCGAAGCGGCGGCAGCCCTCCCGCTTCAGACCCCAGCGCTTCAGACCCCCCGCTCGTCCAGCATCGCCCGGCGCCGCAAGTCCCGCTGCAACTGCCGCGACGCCAGTTCCACCCGGTCCTGCAGCAGCCGCTCCCCCACCTCCTCCTTGGTGGGCGCCGCCGCGTTCTTCTGCTCGCGCGAGCACACCATCAGCACCGCGGCGCCTTCGTTGGCCACCACCGGCTTGCTGGCAACGCCGTCCTTCATCCCGGCCAGCAGGTTGCGCAGCGGCGCCGACGACACCGTTTCCAGCCGCACCTCGCCCGGGTTGGACGGGCGGACCGTGCCGACCCGCTGGTTCGCCTCCTCCATGTCCTTGCAGGTCTTGACGCTGCGGCTGATGCTTTGGGCCTGTTCCACCGCCTTCTTCTGCTGCTCGGTCGGCGCCGCCGGGTTCAGCGTGCCGACGAAGGGCACGAACACCTGGCGGATGCTCATCACCGTCGCCTGGTCCCGCCCGATCTCGCGCTTGGCGCGGAGCGAGATGATGCTGATGCCGCCCGGCACCTCGATGGGGTTGCTGACCGCGCCCGGCGGCATCTCCTGCGCGACCGCCGCCACCGCCGGGTCAAGCTGGGTCCGCCGCACCCAGCCGAGATCGCCCCCTTGCAGCGCCGTCTGGCTTTGGCTGAACTGCGCCGCGACCACCGGGAACGGGGCGCCGGCGCGGAGCTGCGCGATCACCGTGTCGGCGAAGCGCCGGGCGTCGGCGGACTTCGCGGGGTCGTCGATGGGAATGAAGATCTCGGACACGCGGAACTCCGGCTTGCCGACCTGCTCCTTGAAGATGCGGAGCTGCTCGGCCACGTCGGCGTCGCTGACCTCGGCCTTGGCGCCCAGCTCTTCCCGCAACACGCGCGTCCAGCCCAACTGCACCCGCACCTGGTCGATCAGCGTCCGCATCGCGACGCCCTGGCCGCGCAGGCTGGCGCTCAGCGCGCCCTTGGGCATGCCGTTGCGCTGCTCGATCTCGCCGATGGCGTCGGCGATCTCCTGGTCGCTCACCCCGATCTTCCGGCGCTGCACCTCCTGCAGCCGCAGCCGCTCATCGACCAGTTGCTTCAGCACTTGCGGGCGCAGCCGGGCCAGGACCTCCGGCGTGACCGGCAGCCCGGTGCTCAGCGCGAACAGCTTGCCGCGGTTGAACACGTCGTCGTTGGTGATCACGTCCCCGTTCACCACGGCGATGATCTGCATGGCGTCGCCCGGCGGAGCCGCCGCCTCGGGCCGCGCCGCCGGCGGCGCCGTGAGCCGCCGCGGCTGCGCCACAGCACTTCCGGCCGCGGTCAACGCGGCAAGCAGGAGCAAGGCATTTCGATGAGGCATGGGATTCCCTCCGCCGGATTATATGCGGTTCACGCCGAACTGGCCGACCGTCTTGAAGGTGATCTGGAACAGGACCGAGGTCGCGCCGTTGTCGCCGTTCAGCGGCGTGTAGCGCTTGTTGTAGCTCACGTCGAAGATGAAGCACTCGTCCTCATAGGTCGCGTGCACCCCGGCGCTGCTGAACTTCGCCAGCTCCAGGTCGCGCCGCACGTAGGCTGAGGCCCGGTACTTGTCGAACGCCGTGGACGCCGACACCGTGGCCTCGTTCCGATGCTGGAAGTAGCTCGCCGGGATCGTCGGCGTGTCGTACAGGAAATACGGGTTCACCGCGGAGTAGATGTAGCCGCCCGACACCCGCAGCAGCGGCACGCCCGCGCTGCCGATCGCGTCGGCGAAGCGGATATTGCCGTTGCGGTTGTCGATCCGCGTCCGCCCCGTCAGGTCCAGCCACGGCGCCGGCGCCACCGTCGTGCGCGTCACGATGTCGGACGCCTTGCGTTCCAGGCCTGACCCCACGGGGAAGGTGTCGTCCCGCCGGGTGCGGAAGCTTTCCCCCACCAGCCCGTCCACCTGCGCGGACCCCACCGTCCAGTTCAGGTGCAGCGCCACGTTGGCCCGGATGCCGCCCTCCAGCCGGTCCAGCCCCGGGAAGCGGTTCAGGCTAAACAGGTTCTGGTCGGAGAACTCGAAGTCGAGGCTGTCCTCGTTCGGGATGTTGTAGTTGCGCCCGCTCCCGGTGTTGGGGCCGGCGACGATCTGCACGTGCGGCTCGATCAACTGCGTGCCCCAGCCGCTGCGCACGAAGGGCCAGCGCATGTCGAGCGCCACCTGCGGCTGCGCCCGCGCCGTTTCCGTGCTGTTCGCCGTGCCGTAGTTCGGGTTCTGGTTCAGGCTGGTCGCGCTGTAGGCCGCGCTGTCCACCTGCAGCGTCAGCCCGTACACCTCCCCAAACGACCCGGCGAACGGGCGCTCCCAGTTCAGCGTCGCCGCCGCGCGCTGCGTGTTGGTGCCGATCTGGCGAATTACGTTGAAGTTCTGCGTGTCGAACCGCAGCCGCCCGCCCAGCGCGTCCGGCTCCCCGAAGAAGCTGTACTCGTACCGCGGCAGCACGTAGGGCAGCCGGTTCTGCCGGATGCTGTCCACGAGGCCCTGGTAGGCGATGCTGTCGAGCTTGGTATACGCCCCCGTCCCGAACCCCTCGATGAACACCCGGCTGGTCAGCACGTCCGCCCGGTTGTTCACCCGGTAGTCCCGCAGGTAGCGCGACGTGGTCGCCCGGTCGATGTCGAAGCCGTAGCGCCAGGTGTCGTCATAGGCGAACCGCCCGGCGGCGAAGATGTCGGCCTCGATCTTGCCCAAGTCCCGGCCGAAGCCGCCCTCCACGTCCAACGTGCCGTCGTTGAAGCGGCGGCGATACTGGAGGTCCAGGTTGCCGTATTGCTGGCTGCTGAGCGTCGGCGTGATCGTCGCGTCCGACACGTCGTCGATGGCCCAGAAATACGGCAAGGACAGGAACGCGCCCAGCCGGCTCGCCTGCCCCAAGGATGGCACCAGGAAGCCGCTTTCCCGTTTCACCGAAGGGTCGGCGTGCCAGAAGTACGGGAAATACGCGACGGGCACCCCGTAGATGTCGATCACGGCGTCGCGGTACTCGATCTTCTTGTGCTCCCCGTCCTGCACGCCGGAGCGGGCGCGGATCTGCCACAGCGGCGGCTTGCTCGGGTCGGCGGCGCACAGGTTGCAGGTGGAGTACACCACCCGCGACACCTCGTTGATCGCCCCCTCCGTCCGCCGCGCGCCGTTGGCCACCAGCTTGCCGTTCTCGGCGAGGATCGCCCGCATCCCCTTCAGCACGCCGTCGCGCAGCCCTTCCGTCAGCTCGGCATAGTCGCTGAACAGCACCTGCCCGTCCGGCTGCACCATCACGACGTTGCCGGTCGCCGCCGCCACGTTGGTGTTGCGGTCAAAGGTGATCTTGTCGGCCCGCAGCACGTTGTCGTTCTGCCACGCTTCCACGTTGCCGGAGGCCGAGACGATGGCGTTGTCCCGGTCGTATTCCACGTGGTCGGCGGTGAACGTCACCGGCTCGGTCCGCGTGAGCGGCTGCGGTGCCACCGTTGGCCGCGCCCGGCGCACCCCGCTGAACTGCGCCCGCGCGTCCGGGGCCACGAAAAGGCCGGCAGCGGCCAGCCCCAGCAGGACCAGGCTGCGCCCAGAACAACGCAACGAACAACGCAGCGTGCGGTGCCCAGAACGGTGCATCGTGCGGCGGCGCACCGCGGGGGGAGGGCGGATGGCGGGCATCGGGCCTCTATACATGCCCGGCCGCGCCGGCAAAAGCCGAACCCTTGGCGGCGCCGCCAACCTGGAAGCCGTTGTGTCTTGCCGGCATCGTATGCAACCCTGGCGCACAGATGTCCGGCGGGCACAGCCCGGATTTGGTGAGGGGAGGGCGGCGATGGCGGGCGGCGCGGCGTGGGACTGGCAAGTCGGCGTGTTCGGCCGTGACGAGGCGTCCCGCATCGGCCAATGCATCGCCAGCATCGCCCGCGCCGGGCGCGGCCTGCGCGTGCTCGCCACCGTGCTGCTCAACGGCACGGCGGACGACAGCGCGGAGATCGCCCTGCGGGCGGCCGAGGCGGCGGCGCTGCCGATGGAGATCCACCGTTTCGGCCACGCCGACAAGTCCAACGCGATCAACCGCTTCTTCCATGACCTGCGGGCGCCGGCCGACGCGGTCTGCTGCGTGG
>CAXTUQ010000510.1:0-215 GCA_964247405.1 uncultured Acetobacteraceae bacterium | reverse complement strand
GCCGTGATCGGGCCGGACACCCTGTCCGGCCTCGCCCGCGCGTTCGCCGACCGCCCGGAAGCGCGGCTCGCCACCGGCATCGCCATCAACGGCCGGTCGGAGCCGCGGTCAGTCGAAAGGACACTGACCGTCGGCGGCGTCACCCATGGGCAGCTCTACGCGCCGGGCCGCGCGTTCCTCGACCGGCTGACCGGGCGCGGCCTCCGCTTGCCGCT
>CAXTUQ010000509.1:0-4546 GCA_964247405.1 uncultured Acetobacteraceae bacterium | reverse complement strand
CGCCTTCGCGCAGGCGCCGCAGGGCCCAGGCCGCCCCCCCGCCCGGCCCGAGCGGCCCCGCCGGCAAGGCGCGTGTCGGCAATGGCAGGCGGGCGCGCTTGCCGACCAGGCCGCTCGGGCCGGGCTGGAAGGCGACCTGTACCTCCGGCACCTGCGCGATGGCGCGCAGCACGCCGGCGGTGGCGCGCTTGAAGTCCTCGGTGCGCGAGTTGTCCTTGCTGCCGCTCATGGGGAGCCGCTCACAGCCCCTTGCGCGGCGCCAGCAGGCCGGTCGGCAGCTCCTCGTTGAAGCAGCGCTGGTAGTACTCCGCCACCGTGCTGCGCTCGGCCTCGTCGCACTTGTTGAGGAAAGTCAGGCGGAACGCGAAGCCGACATCCTTGAAGATGCGCGTGTTCTCCGCCCAGGTGATCACCGTGCGCGGGCTCATCACCGTGGAGATGTCGCCGTTGATGAACCCGGCGCGCGTCAGGTCCGCCAGCGCCACCATGCTCTCGATCCGCTTGCGCGCCGGCTTGTCGCCAGGGTCGATGCCCATCTTGGCCAGCACGATCCCCGTCTCCTGCGCGTGCGGCAGGTAGTTCAGCGTGGCGACGATGTTCCAGCGGTCCATCTGGCCCTGGTTGATCTGCTGCGTGCCGTGGTACAGCCCGGTTGTGTCCCCCAGGCCCACGGTGTTGGCCGTGGCGAACAGCCGGAAGCTCTGGTGCGGGCGGATCACGCGGTTCTGATCGAGCAACGTGAGGCGGCCCTCCACCTCCAGCACCCGCTGGATCACGAACATCACGTCCGGCCGCCCGGCGTCGTACTCGTCGAACACCAGCGCGCAGGCGTGCTGCAAGGCCCAGGGCAGGATGCCCTCGCGGAACTCGGTGATCTGCTTGCCGTCCTTGAGGACGATGGCGTCCTTGCCGATCAGGTCGATGCGGCTGATGTGGCTGTCGAGGTTGACCCGGATGCAGGGCCAGTTCAGCCGCGCCGCCACCTGCTCGATATGCGTGCTCTTGCCGGTGCCGTGGTAGCCCTGGATCAGCACGCGGCGGTTGGCGCCGAAGCCGGCCAGGATCGCCAGCGTGGTCTCGCGGTCGAACTTGTAGGCCGAGTCGATCTCGGGGACGTGCTCCGTCGGCACGGAAAAGGCTGGCACGTCCATGTCGACGTCAAGGCCGAACGCTTCGCGCGCATTCACCGTCGTGTCCGGGACACTGATGGCCGAAGTCGGGGTGGAGCGGGCGTTGGCAAGTGCGGCGATGTTGTTCATAGGCCTTGGGGTCCTGTGCAGTGCTCCGCGGTGCAGCGAGCCGGGCGGCGGAAACTAGCCCCGTTCGGGGCGGTTGCGAAAGCTTACCCGGTCGCGGCCATCCGGGGCTCGGCAGTGAGATGTTGCCGCACCGCGGCATAAGCAAGGTTGATAGTTTTCAGACGTTCCTCCGACGCGCGGTCGCCGCCGTTGGCGTCAGGGTGGTGGCGCTTGGCCAGTTCCTTGTAACGCGCCTTCAACGCGTCCAGCGAGACTGGCCAGTCCAGCCCGAGCGCCTGCATGGGATCGCGCAGATCGGGCGGCACGGCGGATTTGGGCGGCGTCGCGGCGCCCCGTCGCACCCGTCCGGCCGACAGGATATGCAGCGGGTCGCGCAGCATGGCCTCGTCGAACGCCTGGGCGCCCAGGCGGCCCAGCGGCCAGGTCGGGCGCTGCCATCCGGTGTCGGAGCGCACCTGCGCCTCGATCTCGCCCGGGGTCATGCCTTTGTAGAAGTCCCATGCCAGGTTGTACTCGCGCACATGCTCCAGGCAGAACCACCAGTACTGGTTCAACGCGCTGCGGGATTTGGGCGCACGGAAGCCGCCGGCCTCGGGGCAACCGGGCATGTCACAGGGGCGGCCCGGCGCGGCCGGGTCGGGCGCGTAGGCCCGTGGTCGCGGGGATCGGGTCAGCCTGCTTTATGTGCTGCCAATCACGGTGGCGGCAAGTCCTTCCCTCCTTGCGCGGGCCGGGTTAAGCCTCCGCCATGACAGCGCTCCCTCCCGACCAGCCGCCCGGCCGCGCCGAGCGCATGCGCGCCCTGCTTTCCAGCGCCCTCGCGCCGGTCCTGCTGGAGGTGCAGGACGACAGCAGCCTGCACGCCGGCCACGCCGGAGCGGCGCCGGGCGGCGAAACGCATTACAGCGTCCTGGTCGTGTCCGACCGTTTCGACGGCCAAGGCCGGGTCGCGCGGCATCGTCTGGTCAATGCGGCGCTGGCGCCTGAGTTCGCCGGGGGGCTTCATGCCCTGGCGCTCACGCTCCGCACGCCGGGGGAGCACGCCGCGCTGAACAGCCTGACTGGAGGCCGATGATGCCAGCGGGTACTGCATGAGCCTGCCGGTTCCCACGATCCGCCCAGCGTCCCTTGCGGACATCAGCGCGATGCAGGCCCTCGTCGAGAGATCGGTGATGCGGCTGATGGAACCGGACTATTCCTTCGAGCAAAGGCGCGACTCAATCGGCCCCCTGTTCGGGATCGATACGCAGATCATCGAGGACGGGACCTACTACGCGGTCGAAGCGGGCACCAAGCTGGTGGGATGCGGCGGCTGGAGCTTCCGCCGCACGCTGTTCGGCGGGGATGGCGTCCAGGACAGGGACAACGCCCGGGCCGATCCAAGCGCCGACCCGGCGCGTCTCCGGGCCTTCTACGTGGAGCCAGACTGCGCCCGGCAAGGCATCGCGACGCTGATCCTGAAGACGAGCGAAGCGGCGGCCAGCGCCTACGGCTTTCGCACGATGGAACTCGGCGCGACCCTGACCGGAGAACGGTTCTATCTTCGCCACGGGTACCAACCGGGGCACCCCATCCCCTTCAGCCTGCCTGGCGGCGTCGCGTTCGCCCTGGTGCACATGGAGAAAACCATCGGTTAGAGGAACCCGCTTCAGGGGTTGGCCTGTGCAGGGCCGGTGTAGAATTGCGGCCACTGCCGCGCCACGACGGGGCTGTCGGGCGCGTAGGCCTTGCAGGTGCCGAGCAGCATCGGTTTGCGGGGCGGTTCCGCCGGGGGCTGCTGCACCGTGTCCACGGCGTTCGGCGCCGCTTCCCGCTTGACGCGAACGGCATACAGCGTTTGGAACGCCACGGTGCCCATCTGGCCCAGCAGCTCGCGCAGGTGGGTGCAGCCGTGCACCCCGCCGATGCGCTCGTTGGCCGCCTTCAAGAAGCCGCGGCCGACCTTCAGCCCGGCGAGCCGCGCGAAGTTGGGCGCGGCCGAGGGGCAGATCGCATAGGGGCCGAATTCCGTCACCGCCTCGAACGCGGTAATCTCCATGTCTTCGGTCAACGTCATGCGTGCCAACATGCGGTGCAGCGGCACGCCGGGGTCGATCTGGCCGCGCTCGGCGTTGCTGAACGCATAGGTCTTGGTGTCTCGCAGGCTGGCCTCGATGTCGAACAAGCCGTCGGCGCGCCGGTAGCCGCGCAGCTCGATATCGCGCAGGTGCAGCAACTCGCGCGCCACGGGTTCGGTCAGCGGCATCGGTCCCTCCATTCGCTGCACCGCAACATAGGGTCGGGCCGGCTTGATCGCTAGACGAAGCGCGCCAAACGCACGGCGGTGTGGCCGCGGCTGGGGCGCAGGCTCGGCATGACCAGCAGGCAGTCGTCGTGCGGGGTGCGGATCTCGGCCGCGCCGTCCACCGCGATCAGCGTGTTGCGCTGCGCGACCACCTCGCCGCCGCGGAAGGGCTGCACGAAGGCGAAGCTGGCGGTGGCGGCGGTGACGGTCATCGTGACCTCGGCGCAGCGCTGGCTGGGCATTGGGGCCGGCCCGTCCACGCAGCCAAGCAGGCGCAGCAAGGCGGATACGCAGGCGGCACTGGTGTCCACCGTGGACGGCTGCCAATGCTGCCCGGCCTCCACCAAGCACGCCGCGGCGGCCTGGCCCGGCGCCGTGAAATGCGGGTAGTCGATCAGCCGTGGACCCGTGGCATGGCCACTGTCGGCCACCACAAGCTCCGGCACACCGAGCGCGGTCGCCAACCGCCGTCCCTGCGGGGTGGGTCCGCTGAGGATCAGCGGCTCGGACGGCCACAGCATGGAATGGAGGTCGAGCAGCACATCCACCGTGTCGATCAGCGGACGCATCTCGCGGGCGCGGTCCAGCTCGGCGCTCCGCCGCGGGCCGTCCAGCACGGCCGGGTCCCACAGGCGGTTCATGTCCTCGTCCAGGAAGCGCGACGCGGTGGGCTGCGCCGGGTCGAAGCGGGAAAAGGCGGCGATATTGGCGAAGCCAAGGGTCAGCTTGCCCCGGCCCGGCACGATGCCGCGGCGCATCAGCCGGTCGAGCACGACGGCGCCGGCGATCTCGTTGCCATGCAGCACGGCGATCAGCGCGATGTGCGGGCCGGGCTGCCCGGCGTCGAAGGTCGTGAACCCGCGCACGCCCGTGTTGCCCGGCAGCCACCAGGAGATGTCGGGCGTTCCCAACTCCACCGCGAAATGCGGGATCGCGTGGGGGGCCGGCTCCATCGGTGTGCTCAGGCTGCCCGCCACTCTGCGGCGGGCAGCCTGAGCACACC
>CAXTUQ010000508.1:0-4563 GCA_964247405.1 uncultured Acetobacteraceae bacterium | reverse complement strand
CGGGGCCGTCCGCCCGTCGCGCGGCCCGGCGGCGCTCGCCGCCCTGGACGCCGCCGGCGCCCGCGGCTTCCTCGAGTGGGGCGGCGGCCGGGTCTGGGCGGCCGGCCCCCCTGCCCTGCACGAGCGTGTCACCGCCGCGGCGCTGGCCGGGCGCGGCACCTGGACCGTGCTGCGCGCGCCCGAGCCGATGCGCGCCGCCGTGGACGTGGTGCCGCCCGAGGCCCCGGCGCTCGCCCGCATCACCCGCCGGGTCAAGACCGCCATGGACCCCGCCGGCATCCTCAATCCCGGCCGGCTCTACGCCGGCGTGTAGGCCCGCCGGCGTTGCCGGCGTATAAGCCAGCCGGCGTTGCCGGCGTATAGGAGCGCCATGCAAACCAACTTCAACGCCGAGCAGCTCGCCGACCCCGACACCGCGTCCAGCAACCAGGTGCTGCGGACCTGCGTGCATTGCGGCTTCTGCACCGCCACCTGCCCGACCTTCGTGCTGCTGGGCGATGAGCTCGACAGCCCGCGCGGGCGCATCTACCTCATCAAGGACATGCTCGAAAGCGGGCGCCCGGCGACCGAGGAGGTCGTGCGCCACGTGGACCGCTGCCTGTCCTGCCTCGCCTGCATGACGACCTGTCCCTCCGGCGTGAACTACATGCACCTGGTCGATCACGCGCGGCAGTACATCGAGAACACCTACACCCGCCCTTGGCACGAGCGGATGCTGCGCAACGTCCTGCAGGTCGTGCTGCCGCGCCCGGCGCTGTTCCGCATGGCGGTGCTGGGCGCGCGGGTGGCCCGCCCGGTGCGCCGGCTGATCCCGCGCGGCAGCACCTTGGGCGACCGGATGCACGCGATGCTGGATCTGGCGCCCGCGAAGCTGCCGCCGTCCAGCGCCATGCAGTCGCCGCAGGTGCACAAGGCGAAGGGCACGCGCCGCGGCCGGGTGGCGCTGCTCGCCGGCTGCGCGCAAACGGTGCTGGCGCCCTCCATCAACGAGGCGACCATCCGCCTGCTGACCCGGCACGGCATCGAGGTGGTGATCGCCCGCGGCGTCGGCTGCTGCGGCGCGCTGACCCATCACATGGGCCGCCACGACCCCGCCATGGCCAGCGCCCGCGCCAACATCGCCGGCTGGACGCGGGAGATCGAAGGCGACGGCCTGGATGCCATCCTGGTCAACACCAGCGGCTGCGGCACCACGGTCAAGGACTACGGCTTCATGTTCCGGGCGGAGCCGGCGGAATGGGCCATGCGGGCGGAGCGGGTGTCGAAGCTCGCCATGGACATCTCGGAATACCTGGCGACCCTGGATTACGCCCCCACCCGGCCCGCGCCGGGCCTGCGCGTCGCCTACCATGCCGCGTGCAGCCTGCAGCACGGGCAGCGCGTTCTGCAAGAGCCGAAGGCGCTGCTGCGGAAAGCCGGCTTCACGGTGCTGGAGCCGGCGGAGGGCCATCTGTGCTGCGGCTCGGCCGGGACCTACAACCTGGTGCAGCCGGAGATTGCCGGGCGGCTGCGGGAACGCAAGCTCGCCAACATCGCGAAAACCAAGCCGGACCTGATCGCCGCCGGCAACATCGGCTGCATCACCCAGCTTGGGGGCGAAACGCCGGTGATCCACACGGTGGAGCTGCTGGACTGGATGGCGGGCGGCCCGGCGCCGGCGGGGTTGCCGGCCGTCGAGGCCGTGCCCGCCTGATGCTGCCCCGCCTGGTGATGCCCCGCCTGGTGATGCACCGCCTGGTGCTGCACCGGGCGGCGCTGCTGGTCCTGCTGGCCGGCCCAGCCGCAAATATCGCATGTTTCGGCGAGGCCTTTAGCCAGGCGCGCCAGAACCCGACACTCGACACCCTGCTCACCGCGCTCCGCAACGCGCCGAACGAGGATGCTGCCGCCGCCTTGGAGGCGCAGGTCCGCACGCAGTGGTTCGAGGCCGCCAGCCCGGCGCTCCGCCTGCTCCTGGTGCGCGGGTTGCGGGAGATCGGCGACGGCCAGCCGAACGACGCGGCGGACAGCTTCGACGCGGCGCTCGACCTTGATCCAGACCTGATCGAGGCCTGGCGCGGCCGGGCGCAGGCGCGAGCGCGGCTGGGCGACATGGGGGGCGCAGTGCGGGACATCCAGGAGGTGCTGCGTCGCGAACCCCGCAGCTTCGCCGCGTGGCAGGACCTGTCCCGCATGGCGGAGGCGCGCGCCGACTGGCGCGGCGCGCTGGCGGCGCATCAGAAGCTGCTGGAGATCGACCCCCACACCCCCGGCGGCCAGGCCCGGCTGCGCGACCTGAAACGGCGGGCGTTGGGGGATGATACGTGAATTACGCGGCCGGAAGGTCCACGTCCTCGTAGAACTCCTGGACGGGTATGGCGATGCCAAGTTCGGGGATGTCCAAGATTTTGTCCGCGGTCAAGGCACTGGCGGTCCAATCGGCTGTGCCGTCAGTTTGCGAGAACACGGTAAGGTCGGCACTGCGATACTCAAGGATCACATAGCGCCGGATCGACGGGACGGCGCGGTACTCGATGAGCTTGCTGATCCGGTCAGCGCGGCCAGAAGTAGGGCTAAGCACCTCAAGCACGACCACAACCTCGGGGACAAGCCGTGCCGTGCCGGGAACCTTGGCGCACGTCACCAGGGCGTCGGGGTAACGCACGGCGTCGCCAACCGTAGCAAGGCCCGCATCCGGGCCGAGCACGCTGCAACCGCTGCCGCGAAGGCGGCTGCGTAGGGCGGACCAGATATTTTGGCAAATCATGCTATAGTTGTTCGAACCGCCCGTCATGGCCACCGGCTGGAAGCCGTCGAACTCGTAGCGTTCGTCTTGGGCCTGCGCCCAATCGAAGAACTGGTCCCGGGTCATGGATGGCTGGAGGATCGCGACGTTCATGGGCGCAACCTTAGCAGTCTTCAACCCGGATCGAGAAGCTCGGCGATATAGGGCGGCAACTGGAACGCGGCGGCGTGCACCTCCGGCGACCAATACCGGGTGCGGCCCAGGATGCCCGCCGCCTCGGCACGGGCGCGGATCGTCTCAGCCGACGCCTGGCCCAGCCCGGCCGCCTTCGCCGCAATGCCGAGCGTCATGAACCCGCCGACATAGGTGGGCACCGCGGCGACGTAGGCGGACACATGCGGGAACGCCCGGGCGCGGCGCCGGCTGGTGTCCCGCAGCTCGTCGGGCTGCATGAACGGCACGCCGCACTGGTTCACCACCAAGCCCTCCGGCGACAAGACGCGGGCGCAGTCCGTGTAGAACGCCTCGGTGAACAGCACCTCCCCCACTCCGGCCGGGTCGGTGCTGTCCACGATCACCGCGTCGAACGACCCGGCGGCGGCTTCCGCCACATAGGCGATGCCGTCGCCCACGATGACCTCGGCGCGCGGGTCGCTCCAGGCATCGCCGCCGATGCCGGGCAGGAACTCGCGGCACAGGCGGATCACCTCCCCGTCGATCTCCACCATGACCGCCCGCTCCACGCCGCGGTGCTGCAAGACCCGGCGCAGCACGCCGCCATCCCCCGCGCCGATGATCAGCACGCGCCGGGCCGCGCCATGCTCCAGCAGGGGAACGTGCGCCAGCATTTCCTGGTAAACGAACTCGTCGGCCTCGGTGATCTGGATCGCGCCGTCCAGGGCCAGGACCCGGCCATGCCGCGCGCTCTCGAAGATCTCGATGGCCTGAAAGGCGCTGCTCACCTGCGCCAGCACGCGGACGACCTGGAACCGCTGGCCCCATCCGGAGTGCAGCATCTCATTGAACCAGGTGTCGGTCATGGCGCGTCCGCCCTCCCGCCAAAGAACAACGCGGCCCAGCCCGGAGTCCCCTCAGGCCAGGCCGCGCCGCGTCGTGCCGAGGTTTAAACGACGCGGCCGCGCCGCTGCTCGCCGAGGTCCACCCGGTCCGGATGGAACGCCGCGCGCAGCACGGGCACCGCGTCATGCGGGTCGCAAGCGCCGCACATGAAGATATCGACCGCAGCGAAGTTGCGCTCCGGCCAGGTGTGGATGGAAATATGGCTTTCGGCCAAGACCACCACGCCCGACACCCCGCCGTTCGGGGTGAAGTGGTGGAAGTGGCTGTGGAGGATCGTCGCCCCCGCCTTGACCGCCGCGGCGCGGAGTGCCGTGTCGATCAATGCCGGGTCCGCCAAGTTGGTGGCTCCCCAGAGATCCACGAGAAGGTGCATGCCGGCATACTTCATGCCGTCCCTCTCAACGAAGTAATCCTTTGCGTCCTCGCCCATGCAGGACGGAAAGCTTGCAATCGTCGTCTGGTTTTCGCTCGGAAGTTCCGAGACCATCCCCAGTTGAGCAAGTGCGTTCATCACGTACCCCCAAACCAGCAGATAGCCTGTTGGACGGGATCGTCCCCTTGGGCCAAGAGCGGACGGAGATAGGGCCTGCGGGGGGTTTCCGCAAGTGAATTTAGGCTATTCGGTCCATCCAGAAATGCAGAACAGGCCGTCGTTCCGAGATCATTTCGTATTTTGGGCGGAAAGGCTGTGCAAGCGGTCCGGCAGCGTCCGCGCCACGGCAAGCTCCGCAGCAGAGCGCGGCAGGTCGGAGGACGAT
>CAXTUQ010000507.1:0-4586 GCA_964247405.1 uncultured Acetobacteraceae bacterium | reverse complement strand
TTCGAGCCGTTCGCGCTGCCGCCCTGGCAGGCCGGGCCGGACGCGGCGCGCCTGCTGCAAGGCTTCGCCACCTTGCTGCCGTTGCGCCGGCCCTCGGACCTGCGTGGCGCCGAGTTGGTGCGCGGCGTGGTCGCGCGTACGGGCGGCACGATCGGAGAGGTGGCCGCACTCCTGCGCGCCGCAGCCGAGGCCGCCATCGCGGGTGGGGAGGAGTGCATCACCCCCGCCGTGCTTGCCCGCGCCACCTATCGCGGTCCGGGCGAGCGGCGGGACGCGGTCGAACACGAGCTGGCGTGACCGGGGCCGCGGCACGTGGGGACGCCTGCCGCTGCACCCGCGGCCGCTGCCGCACGAGGCGTTGTCGTCCTGGATTGGCCGTCTCGCCGCTGCCTACGCCATGCCATCTGGTGCCTTCCTGAGCAGGGCGCTCGGTGCCGACCCTGCTCCGGACGACCGCGCGCTGGACACCGGCGCCGGGCCGCCCGGCCTGACGGCGGTGCTGGCCCAGCGAACCGGAGTGCCGGCGAGGCGCATCCAAGCCATGACGCTGGCCGGCTACGCTCCGAAGCTGACCGGCGCGCCCGCACCCTCGCCCGGGCCGAAAACGTCTGCGGGCGGGGTCGGCTGGTTCCTGTCGTGGGCAGGGGGCATGGAGGCCCACCCGGAGCCAAGCGGGCCCGGGGTGCCCTGGCAGGCCGGCGACCTGCTGGCCGGCCTGCCCCCCAGGTGCTGCCCAGGGTGCCTGCTGGCCGACGCCGTTTCCTACGTGCGCCTGCACTGGCGTTGGGCTTGGATGGCAAGCTGCCCGCAGCACGGGGAGGCGCTTGTGCCCGTGGTGAGATCACCCTGGCTGGCCCGCGACCATGTTCCCTGCGAGCCGCAGCGCGCTGCTCCCGACCTGCTTGTCCTCGACCACGTCACGCTTGGCGCCGTGACAGGCGGCACGGCCCGGCTGCCTGGATGTGGCGGGTCCGTGCCAGGGGCAACTTGGTTGCGGGCGCTGCGCGCTTCGCTGGGTGAGTTGGCCTGCCCGGCATCCTGGTTCCTGATTACGCAGCTTCCTCAGCCGTTTTCGGGCAGGTACAATGACTGTGTAGATTGGGTTTGAGCAGGAGATAGCGATGGCCCACAACGCCGTGCAGTTCCAGAAAGGGCTCAGCGAGCCGGCCTTTGATCGGCAATACGGCACCGAGGAACAGTGCCGGGCGGTGATGGTTGCGGCGCGGTGGCCCGACAGGTTCCGGTGCCCCGCCTGCGGCGGTCGGGAGCACAGCATGGTGACAACCCGCGACTTGTTCCAATGCACCGCGTGCCGCCGGCAGACCTCGCCGATCGCGGGCACGATCTTCGCCTCGACCAAGCTGCCGCTGCGCACGTGGTTCCGCGCGATGTGTCACCTGACGCAAAGCAAGCAGGGCATCTCCAGCATCGAGCTGGGCCGACGCCTGGGCGTGACGCAGACCACGGCCTGGATGGTCAAGCACAAGCTGAAGCAAGTCATGCTGGAGCGTGATGCCACGAAGCCGCTGACCGGGCGGGTGGAGATCGATGACGCCTATCTCGGGGGAGAGCGGTCTGGCGGTAAACGGGGCCGCGGCGCGCCGGGCAAGACGCCGTTCGTCGCCGCGGTCGAGACGACGCCGGAGGGCAAGCCGGTGCGCCTGAGACTGGGCCGCGTTGTCAGCTTTTGCAGCGCGTCCCTGTCGAGCTTCGCCAAGCGCAGCCTCCACCCCGCTTGCACGGTGGTCAGCGACGGGCTGCAATGTTTTGGCAGCGTGACCGACGCTGGGTGCGACCACCAAGCCATCAAGACCGGCTCGGGTCCTGCTGCGGCACGCACGCCGGCGTTCAAGTGGGTCAACACCGCGCTTGGCAACATCAAGGCGGCGATCACCGGCACCTACCGTGCGATCAGCGGCAAGCACGTGCCCCGCTACTTGGCCGAGTTCGAATACCGCTTCAATCGCCGTTACGACTTGGCCGCGATGATCCCGCGCCTGTGCTGGGCCGGCGTGCGGACCGCGCCCATGCCCTACCAGCTCCTGAAACTGGCTGAGGTTTATGCGTAATCAGGTCCTGGTTTGCGCCCGAAGCGCGGGCTGAAGTGGATGGAGCCTGGTGGCGCGCGGGCCGAACGCCCGGTGAGCGGCAACTCTGCCAATCGGACCTCTTCGAGCGCCAGCCTCCGGACCGACGGAGCGTGCTGCTGGAGGTGGCCGGGGCCGTGGTCCGGCACCGGGCGGCCTGCCCCGCGCCAAGTGGGCGGGAGACGATGCTGTACGCCATCGTCACGCAGGGGAGACGGCTTGCCAGGAAGCCGTGACAGAACGCGGTGCTGAAAACGGGTGGTTCGCCCGTGCTGTTGCCCTTGACGACCAGGATGATTTTGAAGCGGCGCCGACGCGCCGTCTCGTCCAGCGGGCCGCCCAGGCAAACCTTTTCCCAGGTATCCTGCAGACCGAAGCGCACCGGATCGGGACCCTGGGTTCCAGGTTGCGCTTCGTCGTGAACACAGCCTCGGGCCGGCAACTCGCCGGCCCCACTCTCGCTCAGCCTTGGGCCATCGCCCTGTGCGCGCTTTCCGCCAGGCTGCTGGAGTACTCGTCTGCCTTGTAGATGTCCGAGACGATCGACTTCAGCTTGCCTGCTTCCTCGCTCATCCCCAGCGCCTCGGCATAGGCCGCAACCGTGCCGAAGCCGGCCAGGCCGTAGTGCGACATGCGCTGGTATTGCGCGACCATTTCCAGATCGCGCAACTGCGGCGGCAGGTCGGCCTCCAGGGCGTGCTTCGTGGCCTCCTGAACCAGCCCTTGCATGCCCGGGCAGGGGCTGTCGCTGTCCGCGTCCATCATCGCGCGCAGCGCCTGCGTGTGCTGGGCGATGCCGGTGACGGACCGCTCGAACAGCTGCTTCAGCTTCGGGTCCGTCGCTTTCTCGCTGAACTGCTGCACGACCTTCTGCATCTGGTCGTTGGCTGAACACAGGTCCCGCATGTCCGCGGTGTAGAGTTCCTTGAGGGTGCTCGGTGCTGCTGCCATCTGATCCTCCCCAGGCCGCTGTCGCTCGCCTTGAACCGCGAGCGGGCGATGAACGCCCGGGCATGCGCCCGGTTTGACGCTGTCTGGTCAGTGATCGACCCGCCTTGTGTGCGGCTTCGAATAAACCGCGCGCCGATCCCTAGAAACTGGGAGAGCTACGCCGACGGCCCTTGCCAGGACGTAGCGGCACCACCGGACACGGCGTCGCGGGCGGTGGCTGCCAGCCGGCGATGGTCCGGGCGCAGGCCCGCGCCTGCGAATGGTCGGTGAGCCCCGGGAAGCGCTGTCGCAGCTCGATGATGGCCGACAGCTCGCCTTCCTCGTGGAAGGCGGCGCGGATCGCGGCGGCATCGGCTTCGCTCACCATGAACATGGCCAGAGCATGGACCACGCGCCCTATGGGCGGCAAGCACGACCATAGGCAAGGCTCGCGCCGTCTGGCCCTGCCGCGGGGTGGGCTGAGGGACAGCTGGCGAGCAAGGATGAGATCGAGGCGCAAACCGGCCGTTCAAACAGGTCCTAATACCAGATGCCCTGACCGTTGACTCGGACGTGATCTCGCTTGGGCAGCTTCTGTGATTCGCTCTGCCGCTTGGTTTGGCATGGAGACGATCATGGCGGTGGCGATTACACGGCGGGACGTGTCGGTGGGCGACTTGCGGCGCGAGGCCGGACGGACGCGGGACGCCAAGGCGGCGCGCCGCATGCTGGCGATCGCGTGCGTCATGCAGGGGCAGTCGCGCGAGGATGCGGCCGAGTGCTGCGGCGTCGAACCAAGGGGTCCGCCGGACATGGACCGGCAAACGCTGCGTGACTGGGTGCATCGCTTCAACGCGGACGGGCTTGCAGGCCTGTCCGACCTGCCCCGGCAGAATGGCCCGAAGCCGCGCCTGTCACCGGAGCAGGAAGGGATCGTGGCTGAATGGGTTGAGCAAGGGCCGGACCTGACGCGCGACGGCGTCGTGCGCTGGCGGTGTGTCGACCTGCAGGACCGGATCAAACGCGAGTGGGGCATCAGCCTGCACGAGCGCACGGTGGGCAAGCTGCTGCGCAAGCTGGCGTTCCGGCGCTTGTCGGTGCGTCCGCAGCATCCGAAGAGCGACCCGGAGGTGCAGGCGCGTTTCAAAGGGAGTTCGCCGACTTTATGAAAGCCAACCTGCCTGCGACGACGGCGGGCAGGCCTGTCGAGGTCTGGTTCATGGGCGAGGCCCCAGCCGCAAACGCTCCGCGTTTCGGCGAGTCGGCCAGCAAAGCACGCTGACCCGCGTGTGGGCGCCCCGCGGCACGCGCCCGCGTGCGCTGCGCGACCATCGCCGCAACTCGGTCTACCTATTCGGCGCCGTCTGCCCGGAGCGCGGCATCGGCGCTGCCGTCGTGTTGCCGCAGGTCAACGTGGACGCCATGACCGTGCACTTGGCCGAGATCAGCCGCCAGATGACCGAAGGGGCGCACGCCGTCCTCGTGCTCGACCAGGCCGGCTGGCACACCTCGCGCAAGCTGCGCGTGCCGGAGCCGCGCAAATCGCGATGCGATTTCGCTGACATCAGC
>CAXTUQ010000506.1:3806-4599 GCA_964247405.1 uncultured Acetobacteraceae bacterium | reverse complement strand
GTGCAGCACGCCATAGATCAGCGTGAGGCCGAGCGCCACCAGCGCATACACGGCGCCGGTGAGCATCCCGTTGACCACGGCCTCGGCGATGATGGCGGGCGGGAGCATCGGCCGCCTTCAGCCGACGGGAAAGACGGGCTTGGCGTCGGCGAAGGCGGCCGGGAAGATCACCTTGATGTCGCCGCCCTGCACCTGGGTGTTGACCGGGCTTGCCCCCTGGTTCTGGCCGTTCACGAAGCGGGTGGGGCCATACGGCATGATGTGCCCGGCGAAGCTGGAGCCGGCGATCGCCTCCGTGAGCTTCGCCCGGTCCGCGCTGCCCGCCCGGTCGAGCGCGTCGGCCACCAGCAGCACGCAGGAATAGTTCAGCATCACGTTGTAGGCGAAGGACTTGCCTTGCGCCTCGACCTTGCGGCGCAGCGCCTGCGTCTTCGGGTTGCGCGGGTCGGCCCAATGGTTGCAGTCCAGCAGGCCCTCGGCGACCGCCGGGAACTCCTTGACGAAGCGGTAGTTGGAGGCCGCGCCGTTCAGCACGCCGTAGATGCCCTTCGGCCTGACGCGTTGCTGCTGCAGCGTGCGGGCCAGCAGCACGAATTCGGCATAGTAGTCGGACGGCAGGATCAGGTCCGGCGCCAGCGAGCGGATGCGAAGCGCGATGTTGCTCATGTCGCGCGCGGGCGTCGGGTGGGCGACCGTGTCCAGGATCTCGAAGCCGCGCTTCGGCAGCTCCGCCTGCATCAGCTTGGCAAGGCCGCTGCCGAACAGCCCGTCCTCGTGCACCAGCACCACCGTC
>CAXTUQ010000506.1:0-3796 GCA_964247405.1 uncultured Acetobacteraceae bacterium | reverse complement strand
CGCGCGCGCGCTGCGTCTGCGACTGAGCGAGCTGGGCGCGGCCGGCCTCCACGTCGATGGCCATGTCCGCCAGCTTCCATTGCAGCCCCTGGAAGTCGGCCAGGGCGCGGCCGAACTGCTTGCGTTCCTGCACGTAGGCGGCGGCGTCGTGCAGCGCGGACAGGTTGTCGAGCGCCACCGATGACACCGTGCCGAAGCCCGGCGCGAAGCGGAACGTGTTGGCCAGCCCGCGGCTCACGATGCTGTCGGACACGCCGACATCGACCACGTAGGGCAGGCCGTACCGGGCCGCCGCCTGGCTGGCGGCCAGGCAGATGGGGCTGGCGAAGCCGCCGACCACCGCGGCGACGCCCTCGGCCTGCATCCGCTCCACCTCCTGCGTGCCGGCGTCGGGCGTGGAGCGGGCGTCGCCGAACACCATCTCCAGCTTGGCGCCGCCGAGGCCCGGGATGCCGCCCGCGGCGTTGACATCGTCGATGGCGATCTGCGCGCCGAGCCGGCCCAGGTCGCCGTCCTGCGCCAGCGCGCCAGTGACGGGCTGGAGGATGCCGAGTTTTACCAATTCCGGCTGCGCCCGCAGGATGGCGGGGGCTGCAAGGATGGCGGCGGCCGTCAGCGTGGCCCGGCGCGTTATTTGCCTCATCGCGGTCCTGTCCTTTCTGTCGGGAGTCGAGAGGTGGGCATGTTTGGACGCCAGCGCCGGCGGTCGCTGCCGCCGGTGCGGGTCAGGTCCAGGTGGAAGGCGAAGCGGTCCGGACGATACAGCGCGTGCAGGTGCTCGACGCCGGCGCCGTCCGCGTCGTGCACCACGCGCGTCAGCGACAGCAGCGGCGCGCCCACCTCAAGCCGCAGCGCCTCCGCCACGTCCGGCCCGGCCAGCGTCGCCGAAATTGCCTGGCTCGCCCGGTCGGCCACGACCCCGGAGCGTTCCAGCAGCCCCAGCAGCGGCATGGCCGCAAGGTCCGCCTCCGCATAGGTTGCGCCGATGCGCTCGGGCACATGGGTGGTGAGATGGGAGAACGGCTCGCCCTCGATCAAGCGGACGCGGACCGACCGCTGCGTGCGCTCGCCGGCGGGAAGGCCCAGCGCCGCCGCGACCGCATCCGGCGGCACGCCGTAAGCGAAGCTCAGCAGCCGCACTCCAGTGCGCTGGCCCATCGCCTTGAGGTGCGCGAACACGTCGGCCAGGTCCGCGCCGACCACCGGGCTGAGGCCCGCGTCGGCCACGAAGGTGCCGGCGCCGACCCGCCGCCGCACCAGGCCCTCGCCGGCCAGCCGGTCGAGCGCCCGGCGCACGGTGACGCGAGAAACGCCCTGCTCGGCCGCAAGCCGCGGCTCGCCGGGGATGCGCGACCCGGCGGGCAGCTCGCCGCAGGCGATCCGCTCCTTGAGCATCAGGTAGATCCTGCGCGCCTTGAACGACTCGGCAGCACCGTCCACTCAGTTGCCCTTCCATTGGCCTGATAGCTGTCCATTCTATGGAACAACCCGGTTGCGTCAACCGGCGCCGGGCGTGCAAGATCGGCGGCGCGAAGGGAGCACATGCCATGTCCGCACGGACGATGTTCGACAAGATCTGGGACGCCCACGTGGTCGCGGACCTCGGCGAGGGCTGGTCGCTTCTGCATGTTGACCGGCATCTGCTGCACGACCTGTCGGGCGGCCGGGCGCTGGCGGACGTGCTGGATCGGGGCCTCGCCGTGCGCAACCCGCAGCTCGCCTTCGCCACGCCCGACCATGCGGTATCGAGCGCCCCGGACCGCGAGCGGCATGGCTTTCCGGCCGGCGAACGCCTGCGCGCCGGGCTGCGCGGCAAGGCGCAGGCCACCGGCATCCGCTTTTTCGACCTCGGCCATGACGGGCAGGGCATCGTGCACGTCATGGGGCCGGAGCTGGGCATCGTGCTGCCGGGCTTGACGGTGATCTGCGGCGACAGCCATACCTGCACCAATGGCGGGCTGGGCGCGCTGGCGTTCGGGGTCGGGTCGTCGGAGCTGACGCACGCGCTCGCGACCCAGACGCTGCGGCAGCGCCGGCCGAAGCGGATGCGGGTGCGTTTTGACGGCAGGCCCGGCCCGGGCGTCACGCCGAAGGACATGGCGCTGCACCTGATCGGGCGGATCGGCGCCTCGGCCGGAACCGGGTTTGCCGTGGAGTATGCCGGCGCCGCGGTCCGCGCGATGGGCATCGAGGGGCGGATGACGATCTGCAACCTGTCGATCGAGATGGGCGCCAAGATCGGCATGGTCGCGCCCGACGAAAAAACGTTCGAGTACGTCGCCGGGCGCCGCTTCGCCCCGTCCGGCGCGCTGTTCGACCAAGCCGTGGCGCAGTGGCGCACGCTGGCGACCGACGACGGTGCCCTCTTCGACCGCGAGGAGGCGGTTGACGCCGCGGCCGTCCCGCCGACCGTCACCTGGGGCACCAGCCCGGAGCACGCGGTGGCCATCGACGGGGCGATCCCGGACCCGGCCGGCGCCCGCGACCCGGCGCAGCGCGAGGCCTGGCGGGCGGCGCTCGACTACATGGGGCTGGTGCCGGGCGAGCGGATCGCGGGGACCAAGGTGGACTGGGTGTTCGTCGGTTCCTGCAGCAACAGCCGCCTGTCGGACCTGCGCGACGCCGCCGCCATCGCACGCGGCCGGCGCGTGGCGGACAGCGTGACCGCCTGGGTCGTGCCGGGGTCGGAGCGCGTGAAGCGGGACGCCGAGGCCGAGGGGCTTGACCGCGTGTTCCGCGACGCCGGCTTCGCCTGGCGGGAGCCTGGCTGCAGCATGTGCGTCGCCGCCAACGGCGAGCGGGTGCCGCCGGGGCAGCGCGCCGTGTCCACCTCCAACCGCAATTTCGTCGGCCGGCAGGGGCCGGGCGCCCGCACCCACCTGGCCAGCCCAGCCATGGCCGTGGCCGCCGCAGTCACCGGCGCGATCAACGACGTGCGGCGGATCTGAAGGAAGGCACGGCCATGCAGCGGTTCACTACCCTGTCCGGCGTCGCGGCGCCCTTGATGCGCGACAACATCGACACCGACATCATCATCCGCATCGAACGGCTGACCGGCACGACGAAGGCGAGCATGGGCGCCGTGGCGTTCGAGGCCTGGCGGTTCCTCCCGGACGGCGGCGAGGACCCGGGTTTCGTGCTGAACCGGCCCGGGTTCCGCGGCGCCCCGATCCTTGTCGCCGGCGCCAACTTCGGCTGCGGCTCGTCGCGCGAGGGGGCGGTGTGGGCGCTGATGGGGCTGGGATTGCGCTGCGTGATTGCCGAAAGCTTCGGCGACATCTTTTTCAACAACTGCTTCCAGAACGGGCTGCTGCCGGTCCGCCTGCCGGCAGACGCCGTGCGCCGCTTGGCGGACCAGTGCACGGGCGAGGACGCCCAGGTCACGGTGGACCTCCGGCAGCAGACGGTCGCCTTTCCGCGCGGCGAGCGCATCGAGTTCGCGATCGAGCCCATGCGCCGGACGGCGATGCTCGAAGGGTTGGACGAGATCGGCCTGACGCTGAAGCACGCGGAGGCGATTGCCGAGTGGCAGGCTGCCGACGCCGTCGCACGACCCTGGGTTTGGCAGGCCGGCGACGATTAAGGCCGGCAGCCGCCGGACCTTGGACGGCCGATCTCCGTCCACATCGCCTGGATGCAGAGCGGGTTGGCGCTGCTGTGCCCACTCGCCCCAGCCCATGCAACGCCGTTTCCATGAAGCGTCGATCCCGTTGACGCCCCCGATCCAGTCTTCGCAGTGATCCATCACCCGGACCAGGGGTCTCGATATACGTCTCTGGATACACGTCTCTGGCGT
>CAXTUQ010000505.1:0-4618 GCA_964247405.1 uncultured Acetobacteraceae bacterium | reverse complement strand
GTCCGTGGCGTTCCTTCGAGGCCGTCGAGTTCGCCACTCTGGAGCGGGTGGACTGGTTCAACAACCGCCGCCTGCTCGAACCGATTGGCAACATCCCGCCTGCCGAGGCCGAGGCCGCCTACGACGCCGCGCTTGCGGACACGCTGATCGCCGCATAACACACACCAAAACGCCTCCGGGAAACCCGGGGCGGTTCAGGCCAGCTCACCGGCGGCATCGCGCACGACTTCAACAACCTGCTCCAGGGGATCACCGGCTCGCTCGAGCTGGTGCAGCGGCGGGTCACCCAAGGGCGCACCGTCGGGATCGACGATCTGATCGCGGGCGCTGTGGTGTCGGCCAACCGGGCCGCGGCGCTGACGCATCGTCTGCTCGCCTTTTCCCGCCGCCAGCCGCTCGACCCCAAGCCGGTCCGCGCCAACCCGCTCGTGTCCGGCATGGAGGACCTGCTGCGGCGGACCATGGGGGAGGCGATCCGGCTCGAACTGGCGCTGGCCGACGACCTGTGGCCCACGCTGTGCGACCCCAACCAGCTCGAGAGCGCGGTCCTCAACATGGTCATCAACGCCCGCGACGCCATGCCGGATGGCGGGCGGCTGAGGATCGGGACCAGCAACGAGCACCTCGACGGCGCCTACGCCCATGCCCGCGGCGCGAACCCCGGCCAACACGTGTGCGTCTGCGTCGCGGATACCGGGATCGGGATGCCGCCCGACGTGATCGAGCGCGCCTTCGACCCGTTCTTCACCACCCAGCCGATCGGCCAGGGGACGGGGCTGGGCCTCTCCATGATCTACGGCTTCGCCCGGCAATCCGAGGGCTGTTGCAAGATCGACAGCACGCTGGGCCAGGGCACGATGGTGAAGCTCTACCTGCCCCGTTGCCGCGGCGAGGCGGCCGAGGAGGGGCCGATACCCGGGCTGACGGCGGCGCATGAAGCCGAGCACGGCGAGACGGTGCTGGTGGTCGAGGACGAGCCGGTCGTGCGCGGGCTCGTCGTCGAGGTGCTGCGCGACCTCGGCTACCGCGCGCTGGAGGCCGTCGACGGACCGTCTGGCTTGCAAGTGCTGCGCTCGCGCCAGCGCGTGGACCTGCTGGTCACCGACATCGGCCTGCCCGGCCTGAACGGCCGGCAGATGGCCGACGCCGCGCGCGAGCGGCGGCCGGACCTGAAGGTGTTGTTCATGACGGGATACGCGGAGAATGCTGCCATCGCGAATGGCTTCCTCGAACCCGGCATGGCGTTGATCACCAAGCCCTTCGCCATGGAGGTGCTCGCCACCCGCATCCGCGGCATGATTGAGGCTGATCGCCACCGCTGACTGCCGCGGACCTCCTTGGGCCCGGCCGTTGTGCAACAGTTCATGGCAACGTTCAGCGACGGTGGGCGTGTCAGGTTGCGGAACATCGTTGGGACCCGGTCGGATTGGCCTTGGTGCATAAGTCGCGGTCTGCTGGCTTTGGCTTCCCGAGGGACGGGCGTATAGGGCCACTCCTTTGTTCTCTGGATGGCCGATGCCCTACAAGGCCAACGAAGCGCGCCGCCACAAGATCCCGCGGGCGCGCTACAAGGTCGCCAACTGGCCAGAGTATGACAGGGCGCTGCAGCAGCATGGGAGCTTGACGGTCTGGGTGACGCCCGAGGCGCTCGCGGCCTGGCAGCCGCCCCGCACCGGCCAACGCGGGCGCCCGCGCGACTACTCGGACGTGGCGATCGAGACCGGGCACCTGCTGCGCCTGACCTTTGGCCGTCCATGGCGGCAGACCGAAGGGCTGCTGCGCTCGCTCGTGATCCTGCTGGGCCTCAGCGTCGGTGTGCCCGACCACACCGCGTTCTCGCGGCGCAGCCCCGGCCTGGCGCTCGCGTCGTCGCTGGCGCAAGCCCAGGCGAGCGGCCCGGCGCACGTGTGATCGACGCCACAGGCCTGAAGGTTTACGGCGCAGGCGAGTGGCTGGTGGAGAAGCACGGCGAGCGCGGCTCGCGGACATGGCGCAAGTTGCATTTGGCCGTTGATCCCAGCACCGGCGAGATCCTCGCCTCCGAGCTGACAAGCAACAAGAAAGGCGACGCGTCCCAGGTCGGCCCGCTGCTCGGGCAGATCCCTGGCCCGATCGCCTCAGTGACGGGCGACGGCGCCTATGACGGCGATCCGGTCTACCGGGCGGTTTCGGAGCGCCAGGCCGATCCGCCCGTGGCGGTGGTCATCCCGCCACGCTCAACCGCGGTTCCAAGCTCGAAGGCAAGCACCGCGCCCACTCAGCGCGATCAGCACATCCAGATGATCCACGCCAAAGGACGACTGGGCTGGCAGAAGGCGGTCGGCTACAGTCGGCGGTCGCATACGGAGACTACGATGTTCCGCTACAAGACCATCATCGGCAGCCGCCTGCGCGCCCGAACCCTGCCTGCCCAGAAGACCGAGGCCAAGATTGCCTGTTTGGTGCTGAACCGGATGACCAGCCTCGGCATGCCGGTGTTCCAGCGTATCCGTTGAGAGCGCCTTGGGATGGGGTTCCACGTCCGTGACCTGAATTGTGCACCAAGGTCGCGGCAGGCGGCTCGGTGAGTTCACACTTTTCCAGCCATGTCAGGCAAAATTCCAGCGTTCAAGCGACAAAAACCATGCTCCCCATCACGCAGAACTCAGGCATCACGGGCCTTGGATTCCAGTCGTTAGAGAAAGCCGACAGCCGGGTTGCCTACGATGTCCGCGGCGCCATCGGCATTTCCCCTCACGCATGGGGCCAGGCATGGATCACGCTCGGTGGCGACGGGGCGATCACGGCCTTCCGCGATCTGCGCCCGCCACGCGGCCGGGAAGCTCAAATCCCCCGGCAGGCTGCTGCGCAAGATGGTGGAGCTGCTCCAGAAAGGCACGCTGCGGCTGGACCGCACCCTGTTCGGGCTGGCGGAGAAGGTGGGCCTCCGCCGAAGCGACGGGCGAGCCGCGCGCCCGGCGGGAATCAGCCCGCCGGCCGCGGTCAGCGCACCGAACCGCAGTGCGTGACGAATGAGATGGCTCGGGAAATCTGGAGCCACCTCATCCCACCAGAAACCCGTTGGCTTCGGCCGAATTGAGGGTCAATCTTGTCGCGAGACGCCAAAGATCGTCCACGCCGGGGAGGTCGCCCTTATGCCATCGTCGCCCACGGTCCAGCACCAGAAGCATGTGGTCGCCGCCTGCTACTTAGGTTGGACGCTCGATGCGTTCGACTTCTTCATCATGGTGTTCGTCATCGGCGACATCGCCAAGGAGTTCGGCACCGACCGCACCACGGTCACGTGGGCAATCACGCTGACCCTCTTCCTGCGGGCGCTCGGCGCTTATCTGTTCGGCCGGCTCGCGGACCGGTTCGGGCGGCGGCCGACGCTGATCGCCAACGTGATGACCTACTCGCTACTTGAGTTCGCGACGGGCTTCGCGCCTTCGCTCACCGTGTTCCTGGTCCTGCGGTCGCTCTACGGCATCGCGATGGGCGGCGAGTGGGGCGTCGGCGCCTCGCTCACCATGGAGAGCATCCCGGCGCGCTGGCGCGGCCCAGTGTCGGGCCTGCTCCAGGCTGGCTATCCGAGCGGCTACCTGCTGGCCACCCTGCTCTACCGGATCGCCTATGGCCATGGGTGGCTCGGCTGGCGCGGCATGTTCATGGTGGGCGTGCTGCCGGCGCTGCTGGTGCTCTACATCCGCCGCAACGTGCCGGAGAGCCCGGATTGGGAGCGGCGGTCGGCGGCGAAAGCGGAGAGCGTCGGGTTCGGCACCGTGTTGGGCCGGCATGCCAAACTCGCGGTCCACGCCATCATCATGATGACCGCGTTCAACTTTTTCAGCCACGGCACGCAGGACCTGTATCCGAACTTCCTGCAGACCGCACACCACATGACGGTCGACCAGGTGACGACGATCGCCATCGTCTACAACATCGGGGCGATGATCGGCGGCATCTTCTTCGGCACGCTGTCGCAGCGGATCGGGCGGCGACCGGCGATCGTGCTGGCCTCGTTGCTGTCGCTGCCGTTGATCCCGCTCTGGGCGTTCTCGTCCGACCCGGTGATGATCGGGCTCGGCGCCTTCCTGATGCAGATCTGCGTGCAAGGGGCGTGGGGCGTGATCCCGGCGCATCTGAACGAGCTGTCGCCGCCGGAGGTGCGCGGCACGTTCCCCGGCCTGACCTATCAGCTGGGCAACTGCCTGGCGTCGGCCAACGCCACGATCCAGAGCGGGCTCGCCGATCATTATTTCCGCGGCGACTTGAGCTGGCCGTTGGCCGGGGTGGCGGGGATCGTTGCCGTGGTGATCGCTGTCATGGTCTGGTTCGGGCGCGAGGCGCGGGACATGCGGATGGGGCACGAGCTGGCGCCGGAGCCGGTGCTGCCGGCGCGCGCCGCCGGGTCGGCGGCGGTGTAGCGGGGAGGGTCGGTGATGGCATTCGCAGAACAGGCTGATCCCATGTCGACACTGGGCCATGCCGAGGAGCTGGCCGGCGCGCTGCTGTCCGAGCGCGGCGAGGCTTCGGGGGCGGCGGTGGCACGCGAGCTGCACGCCAGCCTGCAGCAGCTTGGGCCGGAGGATCAGCTGGCGTTCGACCGCTTCCTGGCGGAGCAGGTCCTGCCGACCGG
>CAXTUQ010000504.1:0-4629 GCA_964247405.1 uncultured Acetobacteraceae bacterium | reverse complement strand
AGTTCGGGCTGCTCCGCCAGCCCCTGGAGGTGAGCCGGGCCTTCGACGCCAGCTTTGACGCCGCAAGCCCGGCGTAGCTCACGACGGGAGTTCGTCATGACCGTTTTGACAGACAATCTTTGGGTTCCACCCCCGCCGCGCCGGGCGGTACTCCGGGCCTCGGCCGTCACGGCAGCGGCCATGGCTGCCACGATGTTGACCCATGGGGCGTTCCCAGTCCTTCGCACCGCACCGAGGCCGGTTGCCGCGCCGGCTTGCCACGCGTTTTCGCCTTCCGCCCACTTCCAGTCTCTCGCGCTGGCCGCGCCATCGTGATCCCGCTGCTGCCGGCGGGGCCTCGCCGCAAGGCGAGGCGCTCGGCAGTTTCCTCCCAAACTTGGCCGGGGCCGGTGGTCCCGGCCATTTTTCGGCGGCCCTATGGCCTGCGTGGGAAAGCGGCACCAAGCGGCAAAGAACTCGGTTCAAGTCAGGCTTCAAGAATGCGGTCGGACGGGCTAAGTGGCCATGGCGGCCGGTCCTGGGGCGCATGGGCTGGGACGGCGCCGGGCGTGGGCCGCCCGCGCCCGGCATGCTCGGCCATCAGCCGGCCGCGGTCCAGCATCAAGGCGCGGTCGGCCAGCGCCAACGCCTCCTCATGGTCATGCGTCACGAACAGGGTGGTGGTGCCGAGCGCGTCGTGGATGCGGCGCAGCTCCCCCCGCAGCTCCTCCCGCACCTGGCGGTCCAGCGCGCCGAACGGCTCGTCCAGCAGCAGGATGCGCGGCTCGACCGCCAGCGTCCGCGCAAGCGCCACCCGCTGCCGCTGCCCGCCCGACAACTGGGACGGCAGGCGGTCGCCCAGCCCTTGCAGCCGGACCAGCGCCAGCATCCGTTCGACGGCGGCGGCGACCTCGCGCCGGGGCGGGCGGGGGCGGCGGACGTGCAGGCCGAACGCGATGTTGCGCGCAACCGTCATGTGCTCGAACAGCGCATAGCCCTGGAACACGAAGCCCAGGCCGCGGCCCCCCGGCGGCAGGTCGCGGGCGGGCCGCCCCGCCAAGTGCAGCGTGCCGGAATCTGCGTGCTCCAGCCCGGCGATCACCCGCAGCAGTGTCGTCTTGCCGGACCCCGACGGGCCGAGCAAGGCGACGAAGCTGCCCGCGGCCACATGCAGGCTCAGCCCGTCCAGGATGCGGGTCGCGCCGACCTGCTTGGACAGGCCCTCGACCCGGATCACTCCGCCACCAACTGCGCCTGGCTGCCGCGGGCGCGCAGCGCCTCCCCCCGCCAGTCCAGCCCGGCGCGCAAGACGATGGTCAGCAGCGCGACCCCGGCCAACAGGGTCGCCACCCCGAAGGCGGCGGCGATGTCATATTCCTGATACAGCACCTCGATGTGCAGCGGCACGGTGTTGGTCAGGCCGCGGATGCGTCCGGACACGACGGACACGGCGCCGAACTCCCCCATCGACCGCGCGCTGCACAGCAGCACGCCTTGCAGCAGGCCCCAACGGATCTTCGGCAGGGTGACGCGCAGGAACACCTGCGGCCCGGTGGCGCCCAGCACCAGCGCGGCTTCCTCCTCCCCGATGCCCTGCGCGCCCATCAGCGGGATGAGCTGCCCGGCCACGAAGGGCAGGGTCACGAACAGCGTCGCCAGCACGATGCCCGGCAGCGCGAAGACGATCCGCAGGCCCGTGTCGGACAGCAGCGGCCCGAACCAGCCCTGCGCGCCGAACATCAGCACCCACATCAGCCCGGAGATGACCGGCGAAACCGAGAACGGCAGCCCGACCAGCACCTGCACCAGCCGGCGGCCCCGGAAGCGGAAACGGGTGATGCACCAGGCCGCGGCCACGCCGAACACGGTGTTGGCCGGCACGACGACCGCGGCGACCACCAGGGTCAGCCGAATCGCGGCAGCCGCGTCCGGGTCGATGATGGCAGCAGTGAACGCCGCCATGCCGCCCGAGAACGCTTCGACGAACAGCACCGCCAACGGCAGCACCAAGAGCCAAGCGGCCAGCAGCAGCGCCGCCCCGATCAGCAGCCCGCGCCACGCCAGGCCCTCGCCGAGGCCGGCCCTACACGGCATGGCGGCGTCCCGCCCGGCCTTGCAGCCGGTCGATGCCGGCCAGCAGGACGAACGACAGCAGCAGCATCGCCGTCCCAAGCAGCGCGGCGCTGGGTATGTCGTACTGCTCCAGCTTGGTCACAATCAGCAGCGGCACGATCTCCGACACCATCGGGCGGTTGCCGGCGATGAAGATGACCGAGCCGTACTCGCCCACCGCGCGCGCAAACCCCAGCGCCGCGCCGGTCGCCACCGCCGGCAGCAAAGGCGGCAGGACCACGAGGTGGAAGGCCTGCCACGGCGACGCGCCGAGGATCACCGCCGCCTCGTCAGCCGCCGGGTCGAGGCCGGCCAGCACCGGCTGCACCGCGCGCACGACGAAGGGCAGGGCGACGAACAGCAGCGCCACCCCGATCCCCAGCGGCGTGAACGCGACGGCAACGCCCAGCGGCGCGAGCAGCCGCCCCATCAGCCGTCCGGCACGTAGAGCGTGGTCAGCGCGATGCCCGCGACGGCGGTGGGCAGCGCGAGCGGCAGGTCCACCGCCGCGTCCAGCACGCGGCGCCCTGGGAAGCGGTAGCGTTCCAGCACCCAGGCGAGCAGCAGGCCCGCGGGCACGCTGGCCAGGGCTGCGCCTGCGGACGCGCCGAAGCTGACCCGGAACGCGCTGATTGTGCGCGGGTCGGCGAACAGCGCCCAGGCCCGGTCCGGCTCCGCCGTACCGGCCTTCGCCAGCAGGCCCGCCAGCGGCAGCAGGACGAGCAGCCCAAGATAGGCCGCCGTGGCGCCCAAGGTCAGGCCGAAGCCGGGCAGGACGCGCCGCCGCACGACGCTACTGGCCGGGCTTGTAGATCTGGTCGAACACGCCGCCGTCGCCGAAGTGCTCGCGCTGCACCGTGGGCCAGTCCCCCAGCGTGTCGGCGACGGTGAAGGTCGAAACGTCCGGGAACCGCTCGGCATGACGCGCCAGCACGGACGGGTCGGTCGGGCGGTAGAAGTGGCGGGCGGCGATCTCCTGCGCCTCCGGCGTCCACAGGAAGCGCAGGTAGGCCTCGGCCAGCGCCCGGGTGCCGTGGCGGTCCGCGACCTTGTCCACCACGGCCACCACCGGCTCCGCCACGATGCTGACGGAAGGGACGACGATCTCCAGCCGGTCGCGGCCCATCTGGCGCACGGCGAGGTTGGCGTCGTCCTCCCACGCCAGCAGCACGTCGCCCTGGCCGCGCTGCGCGAAGGTGATGGTGCTGCCGCGCGCGCCGGTGTCCAGCACGGGGACATGCTTGAACAGCTCCGCCACGAAAGCCCGGGCGCGGTCCTTGCCGCCGTTATTCGCGCGCAGCGCCCAACCCCAGGCGGCCAGGTAGTTCCAGCGCGCCCCGCCGGAGGTCTTGGGGTTCGGCGTGATCACGCTGACGCCCGGCCGTACCAGGTCGGCCCAGTCATGGATGCCTTTTGGATTGCCCTTGCGCACCACGAACAGGATGGTGGAGGTGTAGGGTACCGACCCGTTCGGCAGCCGGTTCCGCCAACCCGGCGCGATCAGTCCGGCCCGTTCGCTGATGGCGTCGATGTCCGGCTGCAGCGCAAGCGTCACTACGTCCGCCTCCAGCCCGTCGATCACCGCCCGCGCCTGCGCGCCCGATCCGCCATGGCTCGCGCGGACCTGCACGGCCTGCCCGGTCTGCGCCTGCCAGGCCTTCGCAAAGGCCGGGTTGATCGCGGCATACAGCTCCCGCGTCGGGTCGTAGGACACGTTCAGCAGCGTCGCGGGGGACGGCTGGGCCTGCGCGCGTGCCGCGGGCAGGATGGCCAGGCCGGCCATGACGAAGAATGACAGGATGCGCGGCATGGGCGGTCTCCTTCGTTCCAGCGTACGGACGTGCAGGATCAGTCGGCGCCGACACGGGGTGCCAGCCCCGGCAGGGCGACGGCCTCGGTCACGAACGCGGCCAAACGCTCGGCAGAGCTGCCGACCGAAGTTGTGGCTGTGCTGATGACCAAATCTGGCGCCTGCGGCGGCTCGTACGGCGCGTCCACGCCGGTGAAGCCGGACAGCCGGCCGGCGCGTGCGGCAGCATACAGGCCTTTGGGATCACGCGTTTCGCACACCGCGCGGTCCGCTTCCACATAAACTTCGCGGAACCCCTCGGCCACCGTTTGCCGGGCCATCGCGCGGTCGTCCGCACGGGGCGAGATCAGCGCCACCAGCACCACCTGGCCCGAATCAGCCAGCAGGCGGGCGACGACGGCCGCGCGCCGCATGTTCTCGCGCCGGTCCTCCGGCGAGAAGCCGAGGTCGGACGACAGCCGTGCCCGCAGCGTGTCGCCGTCCAGCACCGCGACGTCAATGCCGCGGCGGAACAGCAGCGCCTCCGCTGCCCGCGCCACCGTGCTCTTGCCCGACCCCGGCAGGCCCGTCATCCAGAACACGCCGCTCCGGTGGCGCTTCGCCTGCGCCCGCTCCCAGGCCGACACGGCGCTGTCCACCGGGAATACGGACCGGCCGGCGGCGGACAGCGGCGCCGGGCCGATCAGCGGCGCGCCGCCGACGATCCGCCCGTGCAAGTCCACCAGCAC
>CAXTUQ010000503.1:0-4631 GCA_964247405.1 uncultured Acetobacteraceae bacterium | reverse complement strand
CCCCAGCGATAGCCCGACAGCGCGCCGTCGGAGCGAACCACTCGGTGGCACGGGATCGCCACCGCCAGGGTGTTGGCGGCGCAGGCCTGCGCCACCGCCCGTACCGCGGCCGGGGCGCCCACCGCGGCTGCGATGTCGCGGTAGCTCGCGGTGGCACCGGCCGGCAGCGCGCGCAAGGCTTGCCAGACGCGCTGCTGGAACGCGGTGCCGCGGATGTCGAGCGGGAGGTCGCACTCCTGGCTGGGCGCTTCAACGAGGCCGACGACCCGGGCCACCGTAGCCTCGAACGCCGGGTCGCCGCCGAGGAGGTCGGCGTTCGGAAAGCGGTCCTGCAGGCTGCGCACCAGGGTGTCGGGATCGTCGCCGAACGCGATGGCGCAGATGCCCTTCTCGGTCGCGGCGACCAGGATGGCGCCAAGCGAGCACTGGCCCACGGCGAAGCGGATGGCCGCGCCGGTTCCGCCCTTGCGGTAGGCGCCCGGGGTCATGCCCAGGCGGTCGGACGCGCCCTCATAGAACCGGCTGGGCGCGTTGAAGCCTGCCTCGTAGATCGCCTCCGTGACGCTCGCCGCCGTGCCCAGCCCGTCTTGCAGCCGCGCCGCCCGCCTGGCGGCGGCGTAGGCCTTCGGGGTGACGCCCGTGACCTGCTTGAACAGGCGGTGGAAATGGAACGGGCTGATGCCGACCCGGCGGGCGATGTCCGACAGCGCGGGCGCGTCCTCCGCCGCGTCGATCAGGCGGCAGGCGCGACGGACGGTTTCGGCCTGCCGCTCCGCCTGGCTCGCCTCGTTGGGACGGCAGCGCTTGCAGGCGCGGAAACCGGCCCGCTCCGCGGCGGCGCAGGTGGGATGGAAGGAAACGTTCTCGCGTCGCGCCGGCCGCGCCGCGCAACTCGGCCGGCAGTACACGCCCGTGGTCCGCACGCCGTAGAAGAAAGCGCCGTCCTGCGAGCGGTCGCGGCGCTGCACCGCCATGTAACGCTCGTCGTCGCCCGGCCCCGCGGGCCTGAAGGAAAGGGCATTCATGTTCGCCTCCATGGCACAGCTCCGTTGACACGGCCGGCAATCGGCCCGGCTCAGGCCCGCTCCTCGGTCGAGCAGGCCTGAACGTTATGAGCCGCCCCAGCCCGGCAGCCATCCCGATCCTTGCTGTTCAATCCCAATCCGGGCGCCCCGGCACCGCCATGTTTTTGCCATCCGGACGGACGAACTTTATCACGAAACCGCGTTTGCATTTGGTTGACACAGGAAGTTCGCGATGAAGAAAATTACTGCTTTGATGTTCGCCGGCGTTGCAGCCACCGCCTTGATGGCAGCTCCCTTGGCTGCGCGCGCCGAGGACAGCCCGCCGAAGCCGAAGGGCGGCACCCTCAAGGGCGCCGCGGTGGGCGGCGTGGCCGGCCACGTGATGGGCGGGCATACCAAGACCGGCGCCGCGGTCGGCGCGGTGGCCGGCCATCACGAGAAGGCCAAGTCGCAGGACCGCATCAACTCGGGCGGGCAGCCGTAACCGGGGCACGAGCGGGCCGGCGCAAGCCGGCCTGATCGCCGGCCAATCGTACTGGTGGCACCCCGCGGTTGATCCTGGACGCGCCCGACCCGGCACGGCGCTTGCGACACGCGAGCGCAGTCGGGCAGGCCAGGACGCCCCGGGGAGGGCATCGTGCATGAAGCTTAGGCATTTCGTGGCAGCCTGGCTGCTCATCGACGCAGCCGGTGCCACGGCGCAGGGCCAGGCCCTGCGCATCGCCATCAACAATGACCCCGATATCCTGGACCCTACCCTGAGCCGCACCTTCGTCGGCACGGCGGTGATGACGGCGCTGTGCGACAAGCTGTTCGATTTCGACGCGGCGCTGGCGGTCGTGCCCCGTTTGGCGTCGTCCTACGAGTGGGCCGACCCGGTGACGCTGGTCCTGCGCCTACGTCCCGGCGTTACCTTCCACGACGGCACGGCGTTGGATGCGGCGGCGGTCAAGTTCAACCTCGACCGCCATGCCGGCCTGCCGGGCAGCTTCCGCCGGGCGGAGCTGGGGGCGATGGACCGGGTGGAAGTGGTTGATCCCCTCACGGTGCGGATCGTGCTGAAGCAGCCGTCCTCCCCCTTCATCGCCACGCTGACCGACCGGTCCGGCATGATGGTGTCGCCCACCGCCGCCGCGGCGGCCGGGGCGGAGTTCGGGCTGCATCCCGTATGCAGCGGGCCGTTCCGCTTCGTGGAGCGCGTGGCGCAGGATCACATCACGCTGGAGCGTTTCCCCGGCTACTGGGACGCGGGCAGCGTGCATTTCGACCGGGTGACGTATCGCCCGATGACCGACAGCGCCGTGCGGCTCGCCAACCTGCAGGCCGGCGCCGTGGACCTGGCCGACATCGTGCCGTCCGACGTGGAGGCCGTGCGGGCGGACCCGCGGCTGCAACTGCTGTCGTCGGGTGGCCTCGGCTACGCCGGCATCACGTTCAACGTGGGCCACGGCCCGCGCGCCGCGCAGCCGGTGGGGCGGGACGCGCGCGTGCGCCAGGCGTTTGCGCTGTCGCTGGACCGGGACGTGATCACGCAGGTGGTGTTCAACGGGCAGTACGCGCCCAATGCACAGGCGGTTTCGCCCGTCAGCCCGCTGTTCGTGCCGGAAATCCGCCCGCCGCCGCGCGACCCGGCGCGGGCGAAGGCGCTGCTGCATGAGGCCGGCGTGACCCCGCCGGTCCCCGTGCCGCTCACGGTGCCGAACAACCCGCAAAGCCTGCAGGTGGCCGAGATCGTGCAGTCCATGGCGCAGGAGGGCGGGTTCGACGTGCAGGTGACGGCGATGGACTTCGGCACGTCGCTGGCGACCACGCAGGGAGGGGACTACGTGGCCTACCTGAACGGCTGGTCGGGGCTGCTTGACGCCGACAGCAACACCTGGAGCTTCCTGCACACCGGCGGCGCGCTGAACATCTCGGGCTACAGCAACCCCCGCGTCGATGCGGCGCTGGACGAGGCCCGGACGGTGACGGACCCGGCTGCCCGGCGCAAGCTCTATGCCCAGGTCTGGCAGCAGCAAGCGGCCGACCTGCCGATCCTCTACCTTTACACGCCGCGCATCATCATGGGCGCCCGCAAGCAGGTCCAGGGTTACCGCGTGCTGCCGGACGGGCTGATCCGGCTGCAAGGGGTCAGCCTGGCCGCGCCGTGACACTGCCCGGTCGCCGATCCGGCATCGGCGAGGTGTCAAAGCCGCCGCCCGTCCGGTAGGGTGGCCGCCATAGCTGCTGCCAGAAGCAGCCAGAAGAAGCGGATCATCGGCCATCGACGAGATCGTTGACATCAGCGGCCGCAAGGTGACACGGCGGCGTCAGGCCCTTTTGCGCGTCGGCGGCCCCGTGCTGGGCGTGGCGCTCGTCATCCTGTCCATCCTCGGCATTGCGTTCTACAGCTACCAGGCGAACCGGGCCGGCGCCCTGGCGCTGTCGGAATCGGTGCTGGACGCGCTGCAGGCGCGCATCGCGCAGGAAGTCAGCAGCTATCTCAGCCCGGCGACCCAAGCGGCGCTGATCGCCCGCGACATGGTGGCCCGCAACGCCATCTACGATGGCCAGGCAGCCATCGAGGGCTTCGCCGCCAGCATGCTCAACCAGGTGCCGAACCTGGAAGGCTTCTATGTCGGCGCCGGCGACGGCGACTTCACCATGGTGCGGCGCAACCCGGCGGGCGGCACCGACACCAAGCTGATCGTCAACCGGCCCGATGCGCGCCAGGTGTCCTCCGTGCACCTGGACGCCGCCGGCCAGGTGGTGGACCGTACCACCACCCCGCAGGACGACTTCGACCCGCGGGAGCGTGTCTGGTACCAGGGCGCCTTGAAAACCGGCGGGGTGTACTGGTCGGCGCCGTACATCTTCTTCACCACGCAGGCGCCCGGCATCACCGCGGCGATCCGCCTCAAGCAGCCGGACCGGGCGGACCGCGTGTTCGGGGTCGATATCACGCTGGAGGCGCTGTCGGGCTTTCTGTCCTCCTTGCAGATCGGCCGCACCGGGCGGGCTGCCATCATCGACGGCGCCGGCGGCGTGATCGCCGCGCCCAACCTGCAACGGCCCATCGGCGCGGATGGCCGGCAGGCGGTGCCCACCGCGACCAGCGCCCTGGCCGACCCGGCGCTGATCGACGCGCATGACCGCTTCCGCGTCGATGGCTATGGCAGCCGTACCATCGATGTCGGCGGCACGCCCTATGTGGCCATCGCGTCGCGCTTGCCGGCCGCCGGGCAGGACTGGGAGCTGCTGATCGCAGCGCCGCAATCCGATTTCACCGGGTTTGCCGAGGACAGCAGCCGCAAGGACGCCCTGCTGTCGCTCATCACCATCGGCTTGGCCGGCCTGCTCGGGCTGCTGCTGGTGCGGCAGAACCGGCGGGCCGACCGCCTGGCGCGGCGGCTGGCCCGGCAGGGCGAGGCCAGCGAGCGCGAGGCCCAGGCGCTCACGGCCCTGGCGGCGCAGCCCGGCCTGTTCGACCCGGCGCAGCCAGCGCCAGGCTTGACCGAAGGCCTGGCCGAACTGAGCGCCGCCCGGCGGGCCAGCATCTGGCGCCTCGCCGGCGGGGGCCGGGTGCTGCGCTGCGAGGACCAGTTCGAACCGCAGGGCGGTCCCGTC
>CAXTUQ010000502.1:0-4637 GCA_964247405.1 uncultured Acetobacteraceae bacterium | reverse complement strand
CCCCCCGACCTCCCGCACCAGCCCGGCAGCGGCAGGCGCCAGCCCGCCCCGGCGCAGCGCGTTGGCCAGCGATTGGCCGGGGCCGCCCAAGCGCCGGGCCAGCGCCACGGGGTCCAGGTCGGGGCGCAGATCCAGGGTCAGGACGGCGCTGCCCTCGGCCTCGATGGCATCGCGCAGCGGGCGGGACAGGGCGTAGATGACGCCGCCCTCGATGCCGTCCGCGGTCAGCATGGCCTCCCCGCGCACCGTCTCGCCGCGGAAGCTGGCGGCGATGCGCTTCAGCGGCTCGCCGGCGTGCGCCCGGAACACCGGGGACCATGGGTGGAGGAAGCCACAATTGGCCGGGCGAAGCGGGTTCACGGTGATGCCCCGTTCCCGCAACAGCGGCACCCAACCGCCGTCCGATCCCAGCCGCGGCCAACTCGCGCCGCCCAGCGCCAGCAGCGTCGCGGCCGGGCGCACCCGAGCCTCGCCCGCGGCCGTGGCGAACCGCAGGGAGCCCGCGTCGTCCCAGCCCACCCAGCGGTGCCCGGCATGGACGCGCACGCCCAGCCCGGCTAGCCGCACCAGCCAGGCACGCAGCAATGGCGTCGCCTTGAACGCGCGGGGGAACACCCGGCCGCTGCTGCCCACGAACGTGTCCTGCCCCAACTCTGCGCACCAAGCGCGCAACGCGTCGGGGGGCCACGCCTCGATGGCCGGGGCGAGCGCAGGCCGTGCCGGGCCGTAGCGATCCAGAAAGCGGCCGAGCGGCTCGGAATGCGTCAAGTTCAGGCCGCCGCGTCCGGCCAACTGGAACTTGCAGCCTACGGATGCCATGCGGTCAAACACCGACACAGCCAGCCCCGCCTGCGCCAAGTGCTCCGCCGCGATCAGCCCGGCCGGGCCGCCGCCGACCACGGCAACCTCAGCCACCGGCCTGGCCGTCAGTCGTCGAACAAATCAGCCGGCGACGGCGCATCGCGCGAGTACCCGGCGACGCAGTACGCCCCGCCCTGATAGCGCTCGGCCACCGGGTCCCCGCTCGTCTTGCCGGCAAGCTGGCCCGCATACGGGTCCGCGCTGTCCTGCGGCGCCCATCCGACCCGCGCCCGCTGGTCGCGCCGCCACCAGGTCATGCGCGCGTTGGCCGAGGCGCCCCACACCACCGAGTGCCCGACCGGGCCGGCCAGGGTGCACCGCTCCATCAGCCGGTGCAGGTCCGCGTAAGACAGCCAGGTCGCCAGCATCCGGTCGTCGATCGGCTCGGGGAAGCAGGAGCCGATGCGTATGTTGACGTTCTCCACCCCGTGCTTGTCCCAATACAGCCGGCCCATCAGCTCGCCGTAGGCCTTGGAAAGCCCGTAGAAGCTGTCGGGCCGGAAGCCGCAATTGGCGTCGAGCACGGTGGCGCGCTCGTGGAAGCCGATGCTGTGATTGCTGCTGGCGAACACCACCCGGGCGCGTTCCCGCCGCGCGGCCTCGTAAATGTAATAAAGGCCGCGGATGTTGGGTCCCAGCACGTCCTCGAACGGCTGCGCGGTCGAAACGCCGCCCAAATGCAGGACCGTGCCGCAGCCTTCCGCCAGGCGCAGCAGGGCCACCCCGTCGTTCAGGTCCGCCGCGGTGAAGGCCGCGCCATCCGGCACCGCGCCCGGGAACGGCGCGATGTCGGTCAGCCGGAGCGGCCAGCCCAGGCCTGCCAGGTACGTCGCCAGGCTGCGCCCCAAGGCGCCGCTCGCGCCGGTCAGCAGGACGGGTTTCGCGGGATGTTCGGTCATGGTGCCCTCGGCGGCGTGCGTGAGCCGCGCATTGTTTCGCGGGCTTGCCCTCCGGTCAACCGCGCGGCAGGGTGCGGCGATGCTGACCTTGACCCAGGCCGCAGCCGACCTCGCCTCCGGGCGCACGACGGCGCGGGCGCTGATCGACCAATGCCTGGAGCGCATCGCCGATCCCGCCGGCGAGGGCGGGCGCACCTTCGTCGCCGTGTATGCCGAGCAGGCGCAGGCGAGCGCGGACGCGATGGACGCGCTGCGCCGGGTTGGCCGCGCGCCCGGCCCGTATGCCGGCATTCCCGTCAGCCTCAAGGACCTGTTCGACGTGGCCGGCGAGCCGACCGCCGCCGGCAGCACCGTACTGAAGGGTGCGGCGCCCGCCAGCGCCCATGCGCCCGTCGTGGCCCGCATGTTGGCGCAGGGCTTCGTGCCGGTGGGCCGCACCAACATGACGGAGTTCGCCTTCTCCGGCCTCGGCATCAACCCGCATCACGGCACGCCGCGCAGCCCGTGGGGACGCGATGCCGGGGGCCCGGGCGGGCGCATCCCCGGCGGCAGCAGCTCGGGCGCCGCGGTGTCGGTTGCCGACGATATGGCGATTGCGGCGCTTGGCACAGACACGGGCGGGTCCTGCCGCATCCCGGCGGCGTTCTGCGGCGTGGTGGGATACAAGCCGACCGCGCGCCGGGTGCCGCTGGCCGGCGTGCTGCCGCTGGCGCCCTCGCTCGACAGCGTCGGGCCGCTGGCGCGCAGCGTGCGGTGCTGCGCGGCCGTGGATGCGGTGCTGGCCGGGCAAGTCCCGCAGGCAGTCGAGCCGATGGCGCTGCGCGGCCTGCGCTTGGCGGTGCCGGGCAACATGGTGATGGAGGGCGTGGAGCCGGCAGTGGCCGAAGTCTTCGGCCGGGCGCTCAACCGGCTGGGCAACCTGGGCGTGCGGGTGACGCATCTGAGCTTCCCGCAGTTCGAGCGCATCGCGGCGGCGAATGCCAGAGGCGGCCTGGCGCCGGTGGAGGCTTATGCATGGCATCGCACGCTGCTGGCCGAACAGGCGGATGGCTACGACCAGCAAGTCCGCAAGCGCATCGAGCGCGGCGCCGCGATGACCGGGTCCGAACTCATCGACCTGCAGGCCGCCCGCGCCGAGATCTGCGCCAGCATGGACGCGACCACGGCCCCGTTCGACGCGGTGGCGATGCCGACGACGCCGATCCTGCCGCCACGTATCGACGCCCTGGACGGCGAGGCCGAGTATGTCCGGATCAACAGCCTCGTCCTGCGCAACACGTCGCTCGCCAACTTCCTCGACCGCTGCAGCATCAGCATCCCCGCGAACCGCCCCGGCGAGCCGCCGGTGGGATTGATGCTGATGGGCGAAACCGGCGGCGACGCCCGGCTGTTCGCTATCGCCGCCGGTATCGAGGACATGATCAAGGAGTCATACCGGTGATATTCAGGCTCCTGCGGGCCGTCCTGGTGCTGGTGGCCGTCGCGGTGCCGGCCCGGGCGCAGCAAGTGCTGGATGCGATCCTGGCCCGCGGCGTCGTCCGCGTCGGGCTGACCGGCGACTACCGCCCGTTTTCCATCAAGGACGACGCCGGACGGTTCGAGGGGCTGGATGTGGACATGGCGGAGAGCCTGGCCAAAGCCCTGGGCGTCCGGCTGGAGATCGTGCCGACCGCCTGGCCCACGCTGATGCCGGACCTGCAAGGCCAGAAGTACGACATCGGCATGGGCGGCATCACCGTGACGCTGGACCGGGCCAAGACCGCCTATTTCTCTGCCCCGGTGATGCGGAGCGGCAAGACGCCCATCGCGCGGTGCGCCGACCAGGCCCGTTTCGCCTCCTTGGCCGACATCGACCAGCCCGGCGTGCGTGTGATCACCAACCCTGGCGGCACGAACGAACGCTTCGCCCGCACCCACGTCACGCGGGCGGAGATCACGGTGTTTCCAAATAACGCCGCCATCTTCGACGAGATTGCCGCCGGCCATGCCGACGTGATGATGACGGATGCGGTGGAAACCCGCCTGCAACAGCGCCTCCACCCCGGGCTTTGCGCCGTCCACCCGGACCAGCCGTTCGACGTTTCCGAACTCGCCTACCTGCTGCCGCGCGACACGGCGTTGAAAGCTTGGGTGGACCAATGGCTGCATATGCAGACTGAAACCGGCGAGCGGCAGCGGCTGGTTGCGAAGTGGCTGAACTGAGCCGTCATGCCCGGGGTGCCCCGGGCATGACGCTGGGGGTCAGGAGAAGCTGAGCTTCTCGTTCCCGCCGGGATGCGGCGGCTCGCCGGTCACGACGGCCTTCACGTAGCCGTAGGCGTGCACCATCGTGCTGTTCGGCGCGTCCCAGTACTCGGCCATGGTGACATCCACCTTCAGCAAGGCGATGTCGGGATCGTCCTTGCCCTTGGGGAACCAGGTCCGCATCGCCTCGCCCCAATGCGCGTCGATGGCCGCCTTGTCGCGCACGAGCTGGGCATGGCCGGACAGGCTGACGTAGTCCTGCTTGCTGGGGTCGGCGTAGGTGACGCCAACGCGCTGGTCCTGCTTCACCTCGCCCACCTTGTGGCTGCTGGCGCGGGTGAAGAACCACAGCGTCCCGTCGAACCCGCTTTGCGCCGCGACCATCGGGCGGGCGCGCAGATTGTCGTCGTCCTCCGTGGTGAGCATGGCGAAGCTGATGCCCTTCATCATCTCCCACATCTTCTGGGTGGCTTCGGTATGGTTGCTTTCGGTCATCTTGATCCCCCTTGCGTGGTCAGCCGTATCAACCGATCAGGGCGGGGTTCGGTTGCACGGTAGTTAGGGTTAAGGCGCTTCGACAGTCAGCGCGCGCTCAGCGGAGCGTGCGGCCATGCTGTCCGCAACCCGCAGGGT
>CAXTUQ010000501.1:0-4647 GCA_964247405.1 uncultured Acetobacteraceae bacterium | reverse complement strand
CGGCGCAGCGTGGGGGTCAGCCCGGCGTCGGCCTTTCTCACCAGGTCCTGCACGCTGTTCATGGCGCCTGACGCGGACCGCAGGGCGCCGTTGAGGTTCTGCCCGATCTGGTCGAGCGGCAGCCGGTCCAGCTTGCCCGCGATGTCGCCGGCGGCCACCAGGATGTTGTCGAGGCCGCCGCCCTGGCTCGGCAGCACGATGTCGCCGCCCTCCATCACCACGTCGGCGGGCTGGGGGTTCGCCACGAAATCGAGTGCCACCACCCGCTGTCCCGTCAGGTAGCTCGCGGTCTGCAATTGCGTCCGCATGCCGCGCTGCACCAGGCGGCGCGACGACTCCAGGGTGTCGTCGGCCTTGACCGCATCCTCGCTCATGATGCGCTCGGGCTGTACCTCGAAGCGCACCCGCACCCGCGCGTCGCCGGACGCCGGGTTCAGCTCCAGGGCGACGCTGCTCACGGTGCCGACCTGGATGCCGAAGAACTCGACCGGCGCGCCGCGCCCCAGGCCGCGCACCGAGCTTTCGAAATAGGTGACGAAAGACAGCTTGGTGCTGTAGCCGGAGGCTTGCGCTTCGCCGTAGTTGTTGAACAGCGGGAACTCGGTGCCGGGGTCCGCCTCCGCGGCGTCGGTTTTGCTGCGGCTCGGCGAGTCGAACGCGACGCCCCCGGACAGCACGGCCTGCAGGCTTGCGATCTCGACGTGCACCCCCTCGCTGCCGATCTGCACCGACAGGCCGGAGGCGTTCCAGAAGTGCGTGCCCTTCCGCACGAAGCCGTCGTAGGGCGCGCGGATGAACACCTGCACCGCCACCGGCCCGGTGCCGTTGCCGATGTCGTAGTTCAGCACCTCGCCCACGGTGATGTCGCGGTAGAACACCGGCGCCCCGGGTCCCAGGGAGCCGAGGCGCTGGGCCTTGACGGTGAAGGTGCGGCCCGGCTCGCCGGTGCGGACGCCGGGCGGCTGCTCCAGCCCGGTGAACTCCAGCCGCCGCTGCCCGTCGCGGTTGCCAGGGTCCATCTCGATGTAGCTGCCGGACACCAGGGTCTCGATCCCCGACAGGCTGCCGGAGCTGATGCGCGGCCGCACCACCCAGAACCGCGCGTTGTCGGTCAGGTACGGCTCGGCTTCCCGCCGCATCTTCACCCTGACGATGACATGGGACATGTCGTCGGACAAGCGGATCGCCTCGACTTGGCCCAGATCGACCGCCTTGTGGCGCACGCGGGTCTGCCCGGCGGTCAGGCCGTCCGCGCTGCGGAAGGTCAGCGTGACCGTGCTGCCCTCCTGCGACACGGTGCGCCAGCCGAGCCAGGCGGCGATCACGGCGGCGACGAGGGGGATCAGCCAGATCAGCGAAATGCGGCTGCGCCGGACGGCCGCGGCCGGCTCCTTGGGAGGGGGTGCGTCGCTCATGCCTCAGCCTCTGCCGCATCGCACCCGGTTTGGCCAGCCGCATCCCACATCAGCCGCGGGTCGAAGCTGAAGGCCGCCAGCATCGTCAGGATCACCACCGCGGCGAAGCACACCGCGCCCACCCCTGGGATGACGGAGGCCAGCAGCCCCATCCGCACCAGCGCCACGAGCACCGACAGCATGAACACGTCGATCATCGACCAGCGCCCGATCGCGTCCACGATGCGGTATAGCCGCGTGCGGTCCTTCAAACACCCGGCCGCATGGCGCTGGGTCGAGATCAGCAGCACCGAAAGGCTCAGCAGCTTCAGCACCGGCACCAGGATGCTGGCCCCGAACACCAGCAAAGCGAGCGGCCACATGCGGTACTCGACCAGCTCCTGCACCCCGCCGAGGATGGTGCTGGGCTGTCCGCGGCCGAACCGGATGAGGGTCAGGATGGGGTACAGGTTGGCCGGGACGTAGAACACCGCGGCGGCGATCAGCAGCGCCCAGCTCCGCGCGATGCTGTCGGGCTTGCGGACGCGCAGCGGCGCGTTGCAGCGTCGGCAGGGGTCGCCCGGCCTGCCCCGGCCGACCCGGCCGCAACTGTCGCAGCCGATCAGCGGGCCGTTTCCCATCGGCGCCGGGGTGCGCCGCCGCCGGCCGATGGCCTCCCACAGCGCATGCTCGTCGAGCCAGGCATCGGTCGCCACGACCGTGAGCATCAATGCGCCCAGGACATAGAGCGCGATCCCCACCTGCACCTCGGCCAGCGCCGCCAGGCGGGTGTAGGCGACGAAGGTGCCGAGCAGGAACACCTCGATCATCGCCCAGGGCGTGAGGCGCTTGCGCCAGCGCTCCATGGCGGCGAGGGTGGACGGCGCGACGCGGGTGGTCCGCAGGCCGATCAGCACGCCCGCGGTCAGCCCCAGCTTCAGCAGCGGCGCCAGCAGCGTGAAGGCCAGCACGACGGCGGCCAGCTCCCAGATCCCCTGGCTTTCGAACGCGCCGGGCAGGGCGATCAGGGTGGTGTCCCGCTGCTGCCCGGCCACGCGCAACCCGAGCAGCGGCCCGGTTGCCGCAAGTGCAAACAGCACCAGCCCGGTGATGCTGAACGCGAGCGTCGTGCCGAGCGCGTCGCGCCGCCGCCGCCGCAGCAGGGCGCCGCAGCGCATGCACTCGGCGATCTGGCCGGGCCGCATGGCGGGCACCGCCTGGAACAGTCCGCATTCCGGGCATTCCCGCATTGTGGCGTCTGGGCCGAGAAGGACGGTGGGTACTATGTCGGACATCTCGGACCAATACGTGAAGCCGCACCGCGCGGTCCAGGATCATTGTCTGGGGATCATGGGCAGCGGCGCGGCGCTGGATTGTTGCATAACACATACGGACGCCGGCCGGCACCCCACGCGGCACGCGCCAGTTGCGGCGGCCGGCCGGCCCGGCTATACCCCGGCCCATGCGGCCGACGTAGCTCAGTGGTAGAGCAGCTGATTCGTAATCAGCAGGTCCTCAGTTCAATCCTGAGCGTCGGCACCATCTCTTCAATGGGTTAGAGGCGAGGGCGCAAAAGGGATGCGGTTTATGTCCGCACTGTGTCCGCATCGACAGGCCGCCATCGACCGAACCACCAAGGGTGGATTCAACTGTTCGTCGCAATCCCGGGATGGAGGGCGGTTGCGATGGCGGGTCGGCGGCGTTCGGATCGGGCTTTGCGGGGCAAGCTGAGGTCGCCTGGTCGGCCTCCCGTGGCGCGGCAGGCGCACCGGCGTCGGTTCTGGGCGTTCATTGTCGAGGGTTTGTCGAGCGAGGGCGCGGCAATGGAGGTCGGGATATCGCAGCCGGTCGGGACCCGATGGTTCCGCAAGGAGGGTGGGATGGCGCCGTCGCACCTGTCGCGGTCGTCGGGGCTGCCTTCTGAACGCTATCTCTCCTTTACGGAGCGGGAAGAGATCACGCTGTGGCAGGCAAGGCTTGGGCGGCGGGAGGTCGCGCGCCGGCTGGAGCGGGCGGCGTCGAACCGAGCCGCGCAAATGGCTGCGCCATTTCGCTGGGTTCGCCGGACATCGACGGTGTCGCGGGAACTGTGGCGCAACGTGGCGACGCGGGGCGGCAACCTGGACTATCGGGCGACCATCGCGCAGTGGCACGCCGAGCGGTCGGCACGTCGGCCGAAGGGGGCGAAGGCTGCTGCACCTGCCGTCGATGGCGGGCCACGGCGATGGGCCACGCGAAAAGGACGGCCCCGCGCTCGTTGGGCACGGCGCCGAGGCGGTGCGCGACGCGATTGCGCGCGAGATCATGACCTTGCCGGAGCAGTTGCGCCGGTCGCTGACCTGGGACCAGGGAGCGGAGATGGCGCAGCATGCCCGGCTGCGGATCGACACGGGCCTGGTGGTCTATTTTTGCGACCTGCACAGCCCGTGGCAGCGCGGCATGAACGAGAACACCAAGGGGCTGCTGCGGCAATGTTTCCCAAGGGGGACGGACCTCGGCGCGGACGGCTTCGCGGCAGTGGCCGCCGCCCTGAACGCGAAGCCTCGCAAGACGCTCGAATGGAAAACGCCCGCCGCGGCCCTCGGCGCCGTGCTACGATCAGTTCAGGCTGGCACAACCGCGAGCGCCTCCATTCGAGCCTCGGCCACATGACGCCCGCCAACAAGGAACAGCTCGCCGCAGCCGCGTAGGCCGTACCCGGTGTCCACCAAACTGGGGGCTGGTCAGTCCATGCCCTGGCCAAGCCCAGCAGCCTGAAAACGCCTGCCTACCCGGTCAGCGCCGCCTCATCCAGCCACCGCATGAGGTCGCCGCGCCGTTGCGGCCTTGCTTCATAGGTCGGCCAGTTCGTGACGCGGGGGTGGGCGCACGGAAGGTGCTGGCAGCGCTGCCGGCATCGGCACGCGGATGGCCGCCGTCTGCGCCTCGGCCACCGTCCGGGACAGCAGCGCGCCGACCCGGCCCGCGTCGGCCAGGGCGCGCAGCATCGGCTCCGGCCGGCGCAGGCGCCAAGGGCGTGCGTGCGGCCACAGCTTGGCGAGGCCGACGGCCTGGCCCGGCTTCAGCCGGATCGCCACGTCGCCGGGGCACCCGTCCGACACCGCCACGGCGCCGATCAGCCGCATCGGCAAGGCCAGCGTCGCGGTCAGGGCGACGCCGTACTGCATCAGCACCCGTTGGCTGGTGATGGTGTAGAGCGTGGTCCGCGCCGACGCCCAGGCCGCCCCCGCGGCGCCGGCCACCAACCTGCCGC
>CAXTUQ010000500.1:0-4655 GCA_964247405.1 uncultured Acetobacteraceae bacterium | reverse complement strand
TCCCGCGCACGGTCGAGCACGTGCAGGACCATGGGCCTTCCCGCGATGAGCGCCAGCGGCTTGCCCGGCAGGCGGGAGGACGCCATGCGGGACGGGATCACGACGATGGGGTTCACGAGGCAGCGCGGGGTTGATGCGGGAGGGTTTGCATAGCGTGCGGCGCACATTAGGTAGGCAAGTCCGCCGGCGCAACGCCCGGCCCCCTGGAGCACCCATCCCATGCGCTACGCCTTGACCGCCGCCGCCCTCGTCCTGCTCGCCGCAGCACCGGCCTGGGCGCAGGGGCAAACCCAGCAGATGACCCAGCCCTCCGCATCGCAGAACCAGTCGCAAGCGGCGCAGAACCAGTCTGAGCAGCCGGGCAACGTCCGCCAGGTCAGCCCGACCGTGCCCACCGCCACGGAGAACAGCGTGACCAAGCCGCAGGGACCCGTCAGCGGCCCGACCAGCCAGGCACCGAACGGGAAGAGCAAATGAAGGGTAAGAGCAAGTAACATTCCATGCGGGAGTTGATCGCCGCGGCGGAGGCGGCGGCCAACGTCGCCGCCGCGGCGGTCCGCCCGTTCTACCGCGCCGGCGTCAGCGCGGACCTGAAAGGCGACGCAAGCCCCGTCACGGTTGCCGACCGCACGGCGGAACTCGCGATGCGCGCCGTGCTGGCGCAGCGCTTTCCCGAGCACGGCATCTTGGGTGAGGAGTTCGGCTTGGACCGTCCGGACGCCCGGCTGCGCTGGGTGCTGGACCCCATCGACGGCACCCGCGCCTTCATCACCGGGCGCCCGACCTTCGGCACGCTGGTGGCCCTGCTGGACGGGCCGACCCCGGTTCTGGGCGTGATCGACCAGCCGATCACCGGGGAACGGTGGGTCGGCGCGGCCGGGCAGCCGACCCGGTTCCGCGGCGGACATGGCCGGGCCGGCTGCCGGCCTTGCGCCGGGCTGGCGCAGGCCGAGCTGTCTTGCACCGCGCCCGAGATCTTCACCCCGGCGCAGTTCGCTGCCTGGCAGCGCCTCGCCGCCGCGGCCAAGCGCACGTCATGGGGCGGGGATTGCTACGCCTACGGCCTACTGGCGCTCGGCGCCATCGACGTGATTGCCGAGCCGGGCCTCAAGGTTTGGGATTGGGCCGCGCTGGTCCCGGTGATCGAGGGTGCGGGCGGGCGCATGACCGATTGGCAGGGCCGCCCCATGCACCCGGACGGCGACGGCTGCGCGCTCGCGGTCGGCGACCCGGTTCTTCTCCCGGCTGCCTTGGCGCTGCTGGCGGCTTGACGCAGGCCGTGCGGCCCCCTGCTATGGCCTGACCCGACCACGGAGGCCCCATGCTGCGCTGCCTGCTGCTCCTGCTGTTGTTCGTCTCCCCCGTGCACGCGCAGGTGACGCGCAGCCATGCCATCACCATTCTCGGCACCCCCGCCTTGCCGGCAGATTTTCCTTACTTCCCCTACGTGAACCCGGACGCGCCCAAGGGCGGCGAGGCGGTGTTCGCGATGGTCGGCAGCTTCGACGGCTTCAACCCCTATATCCTGCGCGGCAACGCCGCTATCGGCACCGGGGCATTGTGGCAGCCCGGCGTCGGCGGCACCGGCGCCGGGTCGGCGGGCGGGCACGTTTGGGAAACCCTGCTAGTCGGCTCGGCGGACGAGGTCGCGACCGGCTACGGCCACCTGGCCCAAACCATTGAGATGCCCGCTGACCGCATGTGGGTCGCCTTCGAGTTGCGGCCGGAGGCGCGCTTCTCCGACGGTACGCCCGTGACCGCGGGGGACGTGGCCTGGACGTTCAAGACGCTGATGGAGAAGGGCCGCCCCTCCGTCCGCGTCGCCTATGCCGACGTGCAGGACGCGGTGGCCGAGAATGACCGCCGGGTGGTGTTCCATTTCAAGTCGAACCAGAACCGCGAGCTGCCGCTGGCTGTCGGGGGCCTGCCCGTGCTGTCGGAGAAGTGGTGGTCCACCCGCGACTTCACCAAGCCGCTGACCGAGCCGCCCTTGGGCAGCGGGCCGTACCGCGTGGAGAAGTTCGAGCTGGGCCACAGCGTGACCTATGCGCGCGATCCCAACTGGTGGGCGCGGGACCGGCCCACGGGCAAGGGATTCCATAACTTCGACCGGGTGCGGATCGAGTATTTCCGTGATCCTACGGTTGCGATGCAGGCGTTCAAGGCCGGGCAGATCGACTACCGGCAGGAGAACATCTCGAAGGAGTGGGCGACCGGCTACGACTTTCCCGCTGTACGCGACGGGCTGGTGCGCCGCGACGAGATCGAGCACCGCCTGCCGGTCGGCATCCAGGGGTTCAGCATGAACACGCGCCGCCCGATGTTCGCCGACGCCCGGGTGCGGGAGGCGATGGCGCAGGTGTTCGACTTCGAATGGATGAACAAGAACCTGTTCTTCGGCAGCTACGTCCGCACCCACAGCTACTTCGGCAACACGGCGCAGGAATCGACGGGATTGCCGGACGCGGGCGAGCAGGCGCTGCTGGCGCCGTTCCGCGACAAGCTGCCCCCGGCGCTGTTCACCGAACCGTTTCAGATGCCCAGCACCGACGCCTCCGGCAACAACCGGGAGGGATTGCGCCGGGCCTTGGCGCTGCTGAAGGAGGCCGGGTGGACCATCCGCGACCGCAAGCTGGTGGACGGCAGCGGCAAGCAGATGGTGTTCACCATCCTGCTCAACGACCCGACGCTGGAGCGGGTGGCGCTGCCGTATCAGCAATGGCTGCAGCGCCTGGGCATCGAGGTCGGCATCCGCACCGTGGACAACGCGCAGTTCGAGCGGCTGACGGACGACTACGACTTCGACATGACGACGATGATCTATCCCGGGTCCGACCTGCCGGGCAACGAGCTTAGGGACGAGTTCTCCTGCATCGGCGCCAAGACGCCGGGCGGCAGCAATCTGTCCGGCGTCTGCGACCCGGCGGTCGATGCGCTGATCGAGAAGGCCGTCGAGGCGCAGGACCGCGGGACGCTGGCGACCGCCGGGCGGGCGCTGGACCGGGTGCTGCTGCGCGGCTGGTACATGGTGCCGAACTGGCACAACGAGCGGTTCAACATCGCCACTTGGAACCGCTTCGGCCGGCCGACGCAGCCGATCCGCGACGGCTTCGTGCTGGACAGTTGGTGGATCGACCCGAACCTCTCCGCCCGGGCCGACACGGCGCGCAAGCCGGTGAACTAGGCTTGGCGAACTACCTGCTGCGCCGGCTGCTGCTGCTGATTCCCACGCTGCTGGGCATCATCGCCATCAACTTCGCCGTGGTGCAGTTCGCGCCGGGCGGGCCGGTCGAGCAGGCCATTGCGGAAACCCGCGGGCGCGGCACGGAGGCGACGGCGCGCATCACCGGCGCGACCAGCGACAACGGCGCCTACCGCGGCGCACGCGGCCTGGACGCCAATCAAATCGAGGAGCTGAAGCGCCAGTTCGGCTTCGACAAGCCGGCTGGCGAGCGGTTCCTCACGATGCTGCGCGGCTATCTCAGCTTCGACTTCGGGCGCAGCTTCTTCCGCGACCAGACGGTGGTGGCGCTGGTCTTGCAGAAGATGCCGGTGAGCATCTCGCTCGGCCTATGGTCCACCTTGCTGATCTACCTCGTCAGCATCCCGCTCGGCATCAAGAAGGCGGTGCGGGACGGCAGCCGGTTCGACGTGGCGAGCAGCGCCGTGGTGCTGGTGGGCTACGCGGTGCCGGGCTTCCTGTTCGCCATCCTGCTGGTCGTGCTGTTCGCGGGCGGCAGCTTTCTCCAGATTTTCCCGCTGCGCGGGCTGACCAGCGCCGGGTCGGGGGACTGGGCGTGGCCGGCGCGGGTGGCCGACTACGCTTGGCACATGGTGCTGCCGACGGTGGCGCTGGTGGCGGGCGGGTTCGCCGGGCTGACGATCCTGACGAAGAACTGCTTCCTCGACGAGATCCGCAAGCAGTACGTCGTGACCGCCCGGGCCAAGGGGGCGGGCGAGCAGCGGGTGCTGTATGGCCATGTGTTCCGCAACGCCATGCTGCTGATCGTCGCCGGGTTCCCCGCGGCGTTCATCGGCATCCTGTTCAGCTCGGCGCTGCTGGTCGAGATCGTGTTCTCGCTGGACGGTTTGGGCCTGCTGGGGTTTGAGAGCGCGATTCGCCGCGACTACCCCGTGATGTTCGGCACGCTGTACATCTTCACGCTGTTTGGCCTGGTGCTGCAGATCGTGGGCGACCTGCTGTACACCGTCGTCGATCCCCGCATCGATTTCGAGGCCCGCCGGTGACACGCATGACGATGACGCCGATCACCCGGCGGCGCCTCGCAATCTTCCGCGCGCACCGCCGCGGGGCGTGGTCGCTGGCGATCTTCACCGTGCTGTTCCTGTTGTGCCTGTTCGCCGAGTTCCTAGCGAATGACCGTCCGCTGCTGATCCGCTTCAACGACCGCTACTATGTGCCGGTGCTGCGCGACTACAGCGAGGACACGTTCGGCGACGACTTCCTGCCGACCGAGGCCGATTACACCGACCCGCAACTTGCCGCCGCGATCAACGCGCATGGCTGGATGCTCTGGCCCGCCATCCCGTTCCGCTACGACACAGTGATCAAGGACCTGCCTGTCCCTGCCCCGGCGCCGCCGTCGCTGCGCAACCTGCTGGGCACCGATGACCAGGCGCGGGACGTGCTGGCC
>CAXTUQ010000499.1:0-4671 GCA_964247405.1 uncultured Acetobacteraceae bacterium | reverse complement strand
CCCCAGGACGCCGCGGCAAGTTCTTTGGTTGCACTGACAATCTTGTGAACAGGCCACTGTTGCTCGGCAAACTCCTGCAAAAGAGCTTGACAGACATGCAAAATAAGTCTGGCAACCGACATCGCCTTACTCGCAATACGAGAAATTCTTTCTATATTTTATCGTATTTGGTTGCATTACTTGGTCCATGATGGGCAAAAGTTGCAGCATGGACCAGAGGCGCGCCCAAGCGCCCGCCGTCGAATCAGCACGTTGCCGGCACGACCTCGGTGCGGCCGTGACGTTGCGTGGCGTGCAATGATAAGGTGCCCGCGATGATGGAAAGGGGCGCAGCCATGCACAGCGTTGTCTGCGGATGCGGTCTCGTCCCGCCTGGGCGCCCATGACCGGGCTGCGCCTGCCGCGGCGGCCTCCAAGCTATGCCAAGCCGGTGGCCCTCGTGCTGCAGGGCGGCGGCGCGCTCGGGAGCTATCAGGGCGGGGTGTATGAGGCGCTGGCCGGGTCGGAGCACTTGCCGGATTGGGTGGCCGGCATTTCGATCGGCGCGATCAACGCCGCCCTGATCGCCGGAAACGCGCCGGAGCGCCGCGTGGAGCGGCTGCGGCAGTTCTGGGAAGGCGTCACCCCGCCTTTCTGGCCCGGCTTGCCGTCGCTCGACCTGGGGGACGCCGGGCGTCAGGCCGGGGCGCTGCGGGCCTTGCTGTTCGGCACCCCGGGCTTCTTTCATCCGCAGGCCGCCGCCTGGCTCCGCATCCCGCCGCCGAGCAGCGTTTATGACACCGCTCCGCTCCGCTCCACCCTGGAGCGGCTGGTCGATTTCGACCGGATCAACGCGCGCACGGTGCGGTTCAGCGTCGGCGCGGTGAACGTCCGCACCGGCAACTTCGCCTATTTCGACAACGCCCAGATCCCGATCCGCGTCGAGCACGTCATGGCGAGCGGCGCGCTGCCGATCAGCTTCCCCCCGGTCGAGATCGACGGCGAATTCTATTGGGACGGCGGCCTGGTCTCCAACACGCCGCTGCAATACGTGCTGGACAGCACGCCGCGCGTGAGCCGGCTCAGCTTCCAGGTTGACCTGTTTCCCGCAGGCGGCCTGGTGCCGGCCACGATCCAGGAAGCGCAGGAGCGGGAAAAGGACATCCGCTACTCCAGCCGCACCCGCGCCGCCACCGACGGCTTCGCGACGCGGCACGACATCTGCCACCTGATCGACCAGCTCTGGGAAAAGCTGCCGCCCGAGCTGCGCGCCCTGGACGAGGCGCAGGCGCTGCACGGCTACGGCTGCAGCACCCGCATGGACATCGTCGAGCTGATCTACCGCACGGACGTCGCGCAAGGCCAGTCAAAGGACTACGAGTTCAGCCGGGCGACGATGGAAGCGCGTTGGGCGCAGGGCCGGGCGGACGCGCTGGCCACGCTGCGGGCCGCCCCGTGGCTGGCGCCGGCGCTGTCCGAGGTGGGCGTACGGACCTTCGACGTGCTGCAGCCGAGCTACTTGCCGGCCGTTTCCGTGCCGTAGGAGCTGGACGCAGGTCCGGCCATGCGTGGGGCGGCGGTCAGGGTCGAACCGGTATTAGCCGCCCGCCCTCCTATGCAGCGCACGCAGCCCCTGCCGGGTCAGCTCACCAGGACCCGCCGTTCATTCCTGCGACCGCGCGCCGCCAACTGCTGCAACGTGCTGGCGAAGGTATGGTCGATGTGCCACAGGCGACGGGTGCGAATGCGGACATCACGGTCGGCCGGCACCCCCTCCACCGCCGACAGCGACCGCGAAAGCCGCAGAAAGGTAGCGGTGCCAACTAGGCGCAGCTCGGTGGCTGCGCCCGTGTCGATCTCGCGGACGCGGAACCGCTGCGTACGATCACACCTGTCATGGGAATGCCGCCCAGCAGGCCGCACAGCCCGTTGCCGACGCCTAGGAGCGCGCCCGGGATCAGGCGAAGGGAAGCCGGGCGCAGCCTCTCCCAACCGATCATGATGCCGATCGTGACCAAACCGACCAGAAGCGCCGCTTCGCCACAGACGCCATCCAGGGGCAGCAGCGCGCGGAGGGCGGCGGGGAGATGGCCCTGAATCACTGGCCAGCAGCAGGACCGGCCCCAGCGCGCCGATGCCGAAATCCTCGACGATCTCGAACACCATGACCACGAGACCTGCCGCCGGTGATGCCGGTCAGCAGCCCCCGCTCGGGCGGCACGCCGGACGCGATGGCGATGCCCTTGCAGAGCGGCATCACCACCAGGAACACAACGAAGGACGCCGCAACGTCGCGTGCGAGCCAACTACGCATGGGCTACTCCGCAGCCACGGGCAGCGCCGCGTTGGCGGTGCCGCCGCGCGGTGCGACGGCCGCCGGGGGCAATCTCGTCGTCCAGCGGCGCGAACAGGCCGGTGTCGCCGTCATACGCCAGCACCGAGCCGTGCTCCAGCTCGAACAGCCAGCCGTGCAGCGTCAGCTTGCCGGCCGCGATCCCTGCGGCCACGGACAGGTGCTGCGCAGGTGATTGATCTGCACGACCACGTTCTCCTGGGCCAAGGCGCGACGGCGGACGTCCGGCGTGGCGTCGCCATGCAGGTGCTCGACGATGCGCTGGGCGGCCTGGCTGTGGTGAAGCCAGGCGGCGACGCGCGGCATCGTTTCAAGCTTTTCCGGATGCAGCAGCGCCCATCGCGCCGCAATCGGAATGGCCGCAGACGATGATGTCCCGCATGCCAAGAGCCAGCACGGCATGCTCGATGACGGAGGACACGCCGCCGGTCTTCTGCCCGAAGAGCGGCACAATGTTGCCGGCGTTGCGGCATACGAACAGCTCGCCGGGGCCGCATTGGGTGATCATCTCGGGAATGACCCGGCTGTCGGCGCAGAAGATCATAAGCGCCTTCGGCTTCTGGCCGTCATGGACCAGCTTGCGATAAAGCGCCTGCTCCCGCGGGCAAACCTCGCCCTGGAACCGGGCAACGCCGCGTGCCATGTCGCGGAAGGGGTTCACCGTCTCGACACTGGCTGGATTGGTCGTCATCAGCGTAGGCTCCTTGCATGGTGGGCGCAAAAGCCACAGGCGTATGCTGTTCCGACAGACGTGAAGTTCCCAGAGCCATTGACCACCGCATACACCTACGGTGATCCGACATCGCGAGGTTGGCCGGCATTCAATGCCAGCATCCTACCAGAGAAGCCCGGATCGTTATGAGGCCTTGACAGGGGGATTGACGAGTGCAGCGCAAATTACAAATCGTCGCATTCCGTTAAGGCCGATTTCTGATGAATACCCCAGATTGACATGATCTGACTGCTGCCCGCCGCGCCCATGCCGGATGGGGCTGCACGGACATGGGGGTCGTGCGAACAGAAAACGAAAGTGCCAGGATGGCCGAGACTCAGGGCGAGTTCGGACGCTCGGCCGCAACTTGGCAAGTTCAAAGCGCCAGAAGTTTGGTGGTGCGGGCGGTCGGAATCGAACCGACACTCCTTGCGGAACCGGATTTTGAGTCCGGCGCGTCTACCAGTTCCACCACGCCCGCAGCACCCTATCCATGCCAGAGCCGGACGGGTGCGGCAAGCCATATGCCGCGAATTGCCGTTTGCATCGCGGCAGCAGCGGCGGTATAGGGGCGTCCCGCGTCATCCCGGATAGCTCAGCTGGTAGAGCAAGCGACTGTTAATCGCTCGGTCGTTGGTTCGAGTCCAACTCCGGGAGCCAATTCGGAACGAAACTGTGAACCTCGTTCGCCGTCGTTCCCACTACGAGGCCGTCGCGACGGGAGGAGTGGCCCGCCCCTAGAGGGGGCGGGCCGGCTCCTCTGCCCGCAAGAACCCTAAGCAGCTTCGACTTCGTGCCGGTGATGCGGATCGTCGCGTCTCCGACCTCGATGCGTTGAGCGAGGGCCTGAAGGTGGTGGCGTCGGTAGCCTCCGTCCTCGGTCCTCATGCGGCGCTTGGCCTCGCCGACGAAGTGCCGAACGCTATCCTCGGATAGCTCGCTCGATCTGTCACCTGCCCGGGCCTCGGCTCTATCAGCATCCGCCCGCGTGGCGTCGCGCACAGTCCTTAGCTCCTTGAGACGCGTCTTCAGATTCTCGTCGCCCGTGTCCGCGAGACCGTTTTCGATCGCGTCGTAGAGGCGGGTCAGCTTGGCGTCCGCATCGGCCGCTTGCCGGCGGAGCTTGGCGATGCTCTCCCGATAGTGATCGGCCTGCTTGGTCCGCCTTTCCAGGACGCCTCTCAGGAGTTCAACAATGCGGTCCGGCGCCAAGAGGCGGTTCTCGATGTGTTCGATGACGATCGAGTCCAGCCGATCGGTAGGGATAGTACGACCCTTGCAGCCACTCGTGCCCTGTCGTGCTTTGGTGCAGCACGTATAATAGCGGTAGCCCTCCCCTTTTCCTCCCGTGCGTAGCGTCATTGCGCCTCCGCAATCTGCGCAGAAGCAAATACCGCCGAGTGTCGTTCCCGAACTCACGAAACGTGGTGCTTTGAGCTGCGGTGCCCTGGAGCGCATGATCGCTTGAGCCTCTTCTCCTCCCGCTCAAGGATGGCCGGCACCGCCACGGTGACGATCTCGTCTTCCGGCTTCTCCTCACGTTTGCGCCAGCTGTAGACGTTGAAGCGATGCTCGCCGACGTAGGTTGTGCGGGTCAGGATTTGGTGGACTGCTCCCACCCCCCATC
>CAXTUQ010000498.1:0-4672 GCA_964247405.1 uncultured Acetobacteraceae bacterium | reverse complement strand
TCGCACGGCTGCTCGGCCCCGCCTTGGTCGGCGCGCTCGTCACCGTGCTGCCGATCCGCCACATGCTGACGGTGGATGCGGCGACATACCTCGCTTCCGCCGCGGCGCTGCTGGCGATCCAGCGGCACGCCCGGCTGCCTGCCGCCGGGCCGGCGTTGCCGGGCAACCTGCTCGCTTCGATGCTGCACGGCGTCCGCGTGGTGCGGCGGCACCGCTTGCTGGGCTACCTGCTTGCGGTGAAAAGCCCATTGAACGGCGCTTGGTATGCCGTGTTCTTCCTGATCCTGCCATTGATGATCGCGCGCAACGGGCTGGTGGGACCCGGCGGATCGAGCGTCGCCGCGTATGGCGTGGTCATCTCGGCCTATGGCTGCACCAACCTGCTGGCGAACCTGGTCATCGGCAGCCGCCCGATGCCGGCCCGGCCGGGGCGGCAGATCTTCGTCGGCAATCTATGCATGGGCACCGGGATCTGCGCCCTCGCGCTCACCGAGGCCGTCGGCCTGCCGCAGGCGGCGCTGCTGCCGGGCTATACCGCCATCGCCGCTTTCTGCGGCGTAGCCGGCCCCTTGCAGGACATCCCGACTGCGGTGCTCCAGCAAACCGAACTGCCGCGCCCGGACATCCAGGCCGCCGCCCGCGCGTTCCTCGCAGCGACCCAGCTTGGCTTCCTGCTCGGCTTGGTGATCGCCCCGGCGCTGCTCGGACTGCTGCCCACCGCCCTGGTCGTCGCGCTCTGCGGCGTTCCGAGCTTTGTGTTCGGCGCGGTGGGCCTGCGCCGTCACACCTGAGCCGCGCCAGGCTCGATCAGCCGCATCAGGGTGTCGAGCTGGTCCGCTTCTTCCGCCGGCTTGTCCATCCGCACCCGGGCCACGCGCGGAAAGCGCAGCGCCACGCCGGACTTGTGTCGGTTGCTGCGCTGCGCCGCATCGAACGCGATCTCCAGCACCAGGCCGCGCTCCACCTCCCGCACCGGGCCGAAGCGGTTGACCGTGTGGTTGCGTATCCAGCGGTCGAGCGTCACCAGCTCCGCGTCGGTGAAGCCGGAATACGCCTTGCCCACCGGCACCAGCTCTCCGTCCTCCCGCCACAGGCCGAAGGTGTAGTCGGAATAGTAGCTGCTGCGCTTGCCGTGGCCGCGCTGCGCATACATCACCACGGCGTCGATGGTGAGCGGGTCGCGCTTCCATTTCCACCACTGGCCCTTGGGCCGGCCCGGCACGTAGGCGCTGTCGCCCCGTTTCAGCATCAGCCCCTCGATGCTGGCGGCGCGCGTGCCGTCGCGGATCGCCGAAAGCTCGTCCACCGTGCTGAACGGGATCAGCTCGGACAGGTCCATGCGCGGCGGATGGTGCCGGGCATGCCAGGCTTCCAGCCGCTTGCGCCGTTCGTCGAACGGCAAGGGGCGCAGGTCCTCGGCCTCGTCGAACAGCAGGTCGTACAGGCGGACCGCCACGGGGTAGTCGCGCTGCGCCTTGGCGCCCGGCGCCTTGCGGTTGAGCCGCTGCTGCAAATCGGCGAAAGGCGCTACCTCCCCGTCGCGGATGACCAGCAACTCGCCGTCCAGCACGCCGTGGAACCCCATCGCCTCCACGATCTCGGGGAACGCCGCCGAGATGTCGTCGGCGCCACGGGAGAAGATGCGGCGGCCGAGCGGCGTCGCCACGAGCTGCACGCGGATGCCGTCCCACTTCCACTCAGCGCGGAAGGCGGAGGGGATCAGGGCGGCGATGTCCGGCGCCTCCAACGGGTGAGCCAGCATGGGGGAGCGGAACACCGGCGCGCCCGCCGGGTCGGGGCGCGGCGCGTCGCCGGCGATCCAGGCGAACAGCGGTGCGTAAGGGGGCACGAGGCCGTGCCAGACTTCCTCGATCTCGTCGGCGGCGATCCGCCCCTCGGCGACCTCGGCCAGCGCGACCTTCGCCAGCCGCGCCGACGCGCCGACCCGAAGCTCCCCGGTGATCAGCTTGAGCAGCGCGTAGCGGACGGAGGCGTCGGAGGCGTCGAGCCACCCGGCCAGCACGAAGGGCAGCTCAGACTTCGGCGTGCTGAGCAGCGTCTGCACCACCTCGGTCATCCGCGGCGGCCCGGCGTTGCTGGGCGCCGCGGGCCAGATCAACGCCACGGTCTCGGCGAGGTCGCCCACGTAGTCGCGCGACATGGCGAACAGCACGGGGTCGGTGCGCTCCTCGACCAAGGCCCGGACCATGGCAGGCTTCGCCGCCTGGAACGCCAGCTCCCCGGTCAGCGCGGCAAGACCGAAGCCGCGGTCGGGATCGGGCTGCGTCGCGAAATACCGGCGCAGCAGCGCGATCTTCGCCAGGCGGCCCGGCGTGAACACCAGGCGCTCCAGCAGGTCGGCAAAGGCGATCATGCCGCCGCGGGTTCCGAGAGATCCTCCTGCTCGTCGCCGTAGCCGACCAGGCGCAGCGCGCGGCCGCGGATGCCGCGCTTGGCCGCCTCGTGGATCAGCGCCTCCTCCCGCCCATGCGTCACCCAAACTTCGGGTGCCCCCACGTCGTCAAGCGTTTGGTTCAGCTCGTCCCAGTCGCTGTGGTCGGAGATGACCAAGGGCAGCTCCACCCCTTTGCTGCGCGCGCGCTGCCGTACCCGCATCCAGCCGGAGGCAACGCACACCACGGGTTCAGCCAGGCGCCGCGCCCAACGGTCGGCGATGGCGCTCGGGGGCGCGATGACGATGGCGCCGGCGAGCTTGTCCTTGCCCGCCACCGTCGCCGGCAGCAGCTCGCCCAACGGGATGCCGAGGCGCTCGTAAGCGGCGCAAAGCGGCATTTGCGCGCCGTGCAGGTAGATCGGCCGGTCCCACCCGGCTTGCCGCAGCAACGCGATCACCCGCTGCGCCTTGCCAAGCGCGTAAGCGCCGACGACGTGCGTGCGGTCGGGGAACAGCGCCACGCTGTCCAGCAGCTTGGCGACCTCGTGCTCCGCCGGGGGATGGCGGAACACCGGCAGGGCAAAGGTTGCCTCCGTCACGAACACGTCGCAGGGGATCGGGACGAAGGGCAGACAGGTAGGATCGGGCTGGCGCTTGTAGTCGCCGCTGACCACGGCCCGGCTGCCGCGCCATTCCATCGCCACCTGCGCGCTGCCCAGCACGTGCCCGGCCGGCTGCATCCACAGGCGGACCTCGCCGATGCTGACCGGCTCGCCGTATGGCAACGCCTGCTGCACGGCACCGGCCCGACCCGTGCCCATACGGACATCCATCAGCGCCAACGTCTCAGGGCTGGCAAGCACGGCGTCGTGGCCCGGCCGGGCATGGTCGGCGTGGGCGTGGGTAATGACGGCACGACCGACCGGGCGCAGGGGATCAATGTAGAAACCGCCGGGTTCGCAGTATAGCCCGTCCGGCCGGACCTTGAGCCAGGTTTCGGGATGCGGCGGCATGGCGGCGGGCCTGGCGTTTCCCCCAGGCCCGGCAGTTTTCAGCCCGGCTGCTTCGAGTTGTCGGCCGCGAGCGGCACCGGAACCCAGCGCAGCCCGTCGCCGCTCTGGATCAGCATCAGCACGGTCTTGCGGCTCTGCTTGCGGTAGCGGTCCATGCGCTCCTGCACATCGGACGGGCTGGACACCGGCTCCTGCTGCACCTCCACGATCACGTCGCCGGGCTTCAAGCCACGACCGGCGGCGTTGCCGTCCGGCGCCACGTCCGTCACCACCACGCCCTTCTGGTCCTGCGACAGCTTGAACTTGTCGCGCAGGTCATCGGTGATCGGCGCCAGCCGCGCGCCGAGGCCCGAGATTTCCGACGTGCGGCTGGGCGCCGGGCGGCTCGGCGTCGAGGCCGCGGCGGCCTGCTGCACGTCGTCCGGCAGTTCGCCAACCGACGCTTGCACCGTCACCTGCTTGCCGTCGCGCCACAGCAGCACCGGCACGTCCTTGCCGATCACCGTCTCGGCGACGATGCGCGGCAGCGACTTCATTTCCTTCACGTCCTGGCCGTTGAACTTCAGGATGACGTCGCCGTTGCGGATCTTCGCCGCGTCGGCCGGGCCGCCTTCGTTCACGCCCGCGACCATGGCGCCCGCGGTGTCCTTGAGGCCGATGCTTTCGGCGATGTCCGGCGTCACCTGCTGGATGCGGACGCCCAGCCAGCCGCGGCGGGCGTGGCCGAACTCCTTCAACTGGGCGACGACGGACTTCGCCAGGTTCGCCGGGACCGAGAAGCCGATGCCGACGGAGCCGCCCGACGGCGAGTAGATGGCGGTGTTGATGCCGATGACCTCGCCCGACATGTTGAACAGCGGGCCGCCGGAGTTGCCCCGGTTGATCGCGGCGTCGGTTTGGATGAAGTCGTCATACGGCCCTTGCCGGATGTCCCGCCCGCGGGCGCTGACGATGCCGGCGGTGACGGAGCCGCCCAGCCCGAACGGGTTGCCGATGGCCAGCACCCAGTCGCCCACGCGCTCGGCGTCGCTGTCGCCGAACGGCACGGCCCTGAGCGGCTTGTCGCTTTCGACCTTGAGCAAAGCCAGATCGACGCGGTCATCCTTGCCGACCAGCGTCGCCTTCAACGTCGTGTTGTCTTGCAGCGTCACGCTGATCTCATCCGCGCCGTCGATCACGTGGTTATTGGTGACGAGGTAGCCGTCCGCGTCGATGATGAAGCCGCTGCCGACGCTGACGGTGCGCGGGCCGCCTCCCTCGGGGG
>CAXTUQ010000497.1:0-4678 GCA_964247405.1 uncultured Acetobacteraceae bacterium | reverse complement strand
CAGCAGGCCGATCCCGCCCAGCAGCAGGTAGCTGCCGACCGAGTTGACCACGGTGAAATTCAAAGCGCCCTCTAGCGGATCGGCTTTCAACTCGTAGCCGGTCAGGGCGAAGGCGGCGACGCTCATCACCTCGAACCAGACGAACATGTTGAACACGTCATGCGTCAGGCAGAAGCCGATCATGCCCGCCATGAACACCAGCATGAGCACATGGAAATGCGCGTGCACCTCGTCGAAATAGCCCCAGGCGAACACCAGCGTGGCCGCGAACAGGCCGCCGATCACGGCCGCGAAACCGCCGCCGGCCTGATCCACCGCGAAGGCGATGCCGATGGCCTGGCCGTCGCGCGGCGCCCAGCCGCCAAACCAATAGACGGAGGGGCCGCCGGCCGCCCGCGCCGTCATGGCCGCGCACACCGCCGCGGCCGCAAGCGCCGTCAGGATGGCGACGATGTCCGGCGCCTTGCGCGGCAGCGCCTTGCCGAACACCAGAAGCAGGCCGGCGATCAGGAGCGGCCCGGCGACGGGGAGCGGCGGCAGCGCGGTCAAGGCCGAATCGCCCCTAACGCGGTCAAGGCTGCATCGGCCGCAACGCCTCCGGGTCCACGGTGCCGCGCCGCTTGTGCAGTTGCAGGATCAGGGCCAGCAGCAGCGCGGTGACGGTCGCGCCCACGACCACATCCGTCAGGACCAGCGCGTGCACCACCGGATCGACGGCGGGCGTGCCGGGCGGATGGGTATAGAAGATCGGCGCGATCCCGCCGGTGCGGAACCCGACCGACAGCAGCAGCACGTAGGTGGAGGATTGCACCACCGACAGGCAGCCGATCAGGTGCACGAAGTTGCGGCTTGTCACGATGCCGTACAGCCCGACGCCGAGCAGCCATGCCGCGACGGCCCAAGGCAGCAGGGACGGCCAGCTCACGATCCGTCCGCTTCGGGGACCATCCGCGTTTCCTCCAGGAACTCCACGAACACCACGGCGAAGCCGCCGCCGACCGCCAGGGTCACGCCCGCGTTCTCGATCAGCATCAGCCCGCCGGAGAACAGGTCGCCCAGGGTGCCGAGCGGCAGGAAGTTCTGCAGGAACGGCAAGCCCAGCAGCACCGAGGCGAAGCCGCACGCGGCGTAGAGCGCCGCCCCCGCGCCCTCGCACGCGTCCATGGCCTCCGACCGGATCATGCGGCGCCAGCCGTCGTAGCCGTCGCCCAGGAACAGCAGCAGGGCGCCGGACCCGATGATCACGCCGCCCTGGAAGCCGCCCCCGGGCGTGGTCATCGCGTGCAGCGCCACGTAAAGGCCGAACAGCAGGATCACCGGCCCGCCGAGGCGGCTGATCAGCACGGTCGCGTCGCTCCGCGGCGGGAGAGGGCGCCCGGGGGTGACGCCCGGCTCCGCGCTGCGCTGCTCGCCCCGCTGCCCCCGCAGCAGCACGCTTACCCCCGTCACCGCGCACAGCAGCATGAACTCCTCGCCCAGCGTGTCGAACCCGCGGTAATCGAAGTTGACGGCGCTGACCATGTTCGTCAGGCGCCGTTCGCCCGGCGCGGCTGCGTTGACCGCGTCGCCATACGGGAGGGGGTGGGCGCCGAACCGCGGCATGTGCAGCGCCACGTGCGCGACGCCGGGCAGGACGCACAGGCAGGCCAGAGCGAACAGGATAAGCCGGGTGCGCGGGCTGATGCCGGACGGCGTCGGCTGGGTCATGAGTCGCCGCCGGGCGGGCTGCGGTCCATCTTGATGGACGCGAGCACCACGAGGAACAGCAGCGGCAGCGCGGCCGTGCCGACCGCGACCTCCGCGAACGCCACGTCCGGCGCCTGCAGCGCCATGAACAGCAGTGCCAGCACCATCCCGTTCACCGCCATCGCCAGCACCTGCTGCCGCGGCGTGCGGGACAGCGCCACCCCGGTGCCGGAGGCCGCCGTGAGCAGGAACAGGACGCCGAGCAGCACGCTCACCGTTCGCGCGCGCCCAGCTCGCGGAAACGCCCGCGGTACAGCAGGGTGCGGGCGACCGCATGGGACAGCGCCGCGCCTGCAACCAGGGTCACGGCGACGGTCAGCAGCACCTTGAACGCCCGGTCCGACGGCCCGTCCGCGGCAAAGGCGATGACGGCCAGCACGATCCCGCCCGCCGCGTTGACGAACCCGGCGCAATGCAGCCGGTCCAGCGGGCTGCGCAGCCGGGCGAAGCCGAGGCAGCCCAGCCATGTCACCGTTTTTATTTTTACGTGGAGCACGGAGATCAACACCGTCACAGCCACCGCTCCAGGAAAAGCGCCAGGACGAGAGTACCCGGCAACGTCAGCAGCGCAAGGCACAGCGCGATGTCGATGAAGGAGCTTTGGTCGAAAACGAACGTCACCAGCGCGAGCAGGACCGTGGCCACGCCGCCGGCCAGCGGCACTGCGGCGAGCCGGTCCGCCGTTCCGCCCCGCAGCGCCGCCGCGGCCGGGACGGCAAAGGCCGGCAGCAGCAGCACGAACGCGGCCGTCCAGTCCGTCAAACCGGCCACTCCCGGTCCGGATCAGGCCGGCCCGGCGCCAGGCGGTGCATCAGCAGCGCGTGCTCGTCGCGCAGCAGCTCGGACGGCGCCACGTCCAGCACGAAGCCGTTCGGGGCAAGGGAACTCGCCAGGGTGACGAGCGCGCGCCGCCCTGCATCGGCGGGTTCCGCGCTTCCTGAACGGAACGGCTGCCGGCTGGCCGTGCCGGCCACGTGGGACCCCGGGACGAACACGGCCCGCAAAAGCTGGACACCCACCCGGGCAACATCGCTCACGACTGAGGCGAGGGCCGACAGAAACAAGCGGAGCCATGGCGCCCGCAGCCGCATCGGGCGCGCTTCTCCCCGGTGAAGCAATCCCGCATACGCCGCGACCAAGCCGGCAGCCGGGATGCCGGCCGCGATCTCGGTGCCGCTGACCTGCCCGGCGAAGATCAGGTACAGGCCGGCTGATCCCAGGAAAACGGTGAACGTCAGCAATCCGGACGACATGGCGCGGCTCCCCCCGCCAATCGTGGCATGATCGGCGGCCGTGGTGAATACGGCACCGCTCTCCCATGGTGGGTTCATAGGTCAAGCCCTCTGTTGATTTTGCGTTTTGGCGATGGGCGGCCCTTGTCGGATCATGTGTCCGGCGCGGCCTGCTCGTTTCCTGCGCAACAGGGGTCGTTGCGCAGCAAGCTTTGACAGGCATCGAGCTCACGGCGGAGTTCGCGCCGGCACGCCAGCGGCAAACGCGGAGCGTCGGTCATCGTCATCGCCGCCGCCCGGTCCTCCATCATCCAGATCGGCAGCTGTGCCAGCGAGCCGTCCGGCTCTCGGCCACCTCCTGCAGCGGACTGCCCGCGACCAAGGTCCGCACTTGCTCCACGAAGGGTTGCCTGCTGCCTTTGCCGGCCACAAGGCCGAACGGCTTCAGCACGCCGCGGATCTGGTTGGTGAGGTCGACCCGCATGCGCACGAGCTGCGCGCGGGTGGTGAGCGAAGAACGGACCCGCTGGCTGTCCATGCTCTTGGCCATGACCTCGCGATGCCAGCCGGTCCGCACGACCTGCGCCAGGCCGCGCGCGTCGTTGCGGTCAGACTTGTTGCGCCTCGACCGGCAGCCTGACGCGACCGGCAGCCAGGGGCACCGCTTCGAGCTGGGCGGTTCCACCGGGCGCAAAGGGGGCAAGCGGCTGACCCTGCGGTCATCGAGCGCGAGTACCTGTCGGGGTTCGTGCCGGCGGGCGGCGCGTCAATCAAGCTGGCCATCCTGGACGACGCGGCGCTCGGCCCGGCGGCGGACCGGCTGATCGGCCTGGGGCGGCAATGCGCGGTGCTGACGGTGCCGGTCGATGCCGGGCTGACCCGCGTCCACCTGATGCACGAGTTGTTCTTCGCCATCACCCGCGCGCTGCCGTGGGATAGCCTGGTGCAAGGCTACTTGGAGCGCCTGTTCGCCGCCAACGCTTACTCTTGGCCCCGTCCAGGTGAGGCGATGACGATGCCCGACCTGGCCGCCGCCTTTGCCGTGGCGCCCAGCCTGCTGGCCCGGCAGCGCGACCAGTGGCTGACCGCCGACCTATGGGACGACCGGCGGCTGGCGCAGGATTTCCGCGCCGCCCTGCTGCGCCTGTGCCTGTCGCGGCTGGAGCCGGAGGGCGGCGAGTTGGCCGGGCCGGTGCTGCAGTGGCTGCGCGGCGAGACGGTGCCGGCCGCCTTCTTGCGCGCGACCGACATCTCGGTCCGCATCTCGCGCACCAACGCGCGGGCCATGCTGGCGGCACTCTGCCATTTCGTGCGCAAGGCCGGTGCCGCCGGGCTGATGGTGGTGCTGGACGTGCGTCCGCTTTCGCGCAGCACGGCTACGGGGGGCGTGCTGCGCTACTCGCCGGCCGCGGTGATGGACGGCTACGAGGTTTTGCGGGAGATCATCGATGATGCCGAGCACCTGCCGGGCCTGTTCGTGGCGGTGCTGGCCGGTGCGGCGCTCGCCACCGGCGACCCGCGACGCGCCCTGAGCCAATACGCGGCGCTGCAGATGCGCGTGTGGCCTGACGTGCGGCCCGGCGATCGGCAGAACCCGGCGGCTCCCCTGGTCTGGCTGGCCCATGACAACCCCGCGATGGCCATTGAGGCGCGCACGGCCATCGAGGCGCTGCGGGCCGGCGTGCCCAACCGGGCCGCCA
>CAXTUQ010000496.1:0-4690 GCA_964247405.1 uncultured Acetobacteraceae bacterium | reverse complement strand
TGGCGGGGCTGCTCAACGGGGCGCTGGTGGTGCGGATGCGGATCGCGCCGTTCATCGCGACGCTCGCGACCATGTTGGCCGCCAACGGCTGCGCGCTGCTGCTGGCCAACAACCAGAGCGTGTCGGTGAGCTACGATACGGGTTTCACCGAGATCGGCCAGGGCGACTGGCTGGGCCTGCCGGTGCCGGCCTTCATCGCGCTGGCCGCTTATGCCGCCGGGTCGGTCGTGCTGAACGTCACGGGGCTGGGCCGCACCGTGCTCGCCACCGGCGGCGGGGAGGACGCAACCCGGCTCATGGGGCTGCGGGTGGACCGGGCGAAATGGGCGGTGTACGCGGCGAGCGGCACGCTGGCGGGCATGGCCGGGGTGATCCTCGCGGCGCAGTTCGGCGCGGGCCAGCCCATCGAGGGCGTGGGGTGGGAGCTGCTCACCGGCGGCGAGGGGTCGGTCGGCACCACGCTGGCCGGGGCGCTGCTGCTCGGGCTGATCTTCAACATCCTCAACTTCGAGAACGGGCGCGGCTCCATCAGCCTTTCGGCCTATTGGCAGTCGGTGATCCGCGGCCTGTTCCTGCTCGCGGTGGTGGTCATGCAGGCCAAGCTCTCGGGCCGCACCGTGCCCCGGGACGTTTAACGCCCGTCCGAATACACCGGCCGGGGCGCTGCTTTCCCGCCGTCAGGACATCCGGCTCAGCGCCACCAGCGTCACCGTCACAACGATGGCGCCGCCGATGCGCGTGGCGATCTGCGCGAACGGCATGAGCTGCATGCGGTTCGCCGCCGTCAGGATCGCGACATCGCCGGTGCCGCCCTGGCCGCTGTGGCAGGCATTCACGATGGCGGTCTCGATGGGATACATGCCGAGCAGCCGTCCCACGCCGAAGCCCGTGGCCATCAGCGTCACGACGGTCGCCGCGATGGTGACGACGTTTGCCGGGTGGAATGCCGCGACCAGCTTGTCCCACGGCGTCAGTGCGACCCCGATGGCGAACAGCAGGGGATAGGTCACGGCCACCTGGAAGAAGCGGTAAACGCGGTGCGCCCCGGCCTCCAGCCCCGGCGAGACCAGGCGGCCAAGCTTCAGCATCACCGCGAGGAACAGCATGGTGACCGGCGCCGGGAAATCGAACAAACGCTGGGCCAGCACGCCCACGAGATAGAGCGTCACCGCCGTGACGACCGCAGCCCCCACGGTCTGCACGTCGGGCACGGCCGCGCCATGGCTCTCCGCGTTCTCGGGATTGGCGTCGGCGTGCTCGACGTCCCCGGCCTCGCCCGGCTGCAAGCGCCCTTCGCCGGTCAGGCGCGGGTAGCGCTTGCCGACATAGTTGAGCGTGCCGGCGAGCAGGATCGCCGTGAGGCTGCCGAGCATGACGGGCGGCAGCACCTGCGCGAACAGGTCGCCCTGCGGCTCATGCAGGATGGCGGCGTAGCCGACCGAAAGCGGGATCGCCCCTTCTCCCACGCCGCCTGCCATGATGGGCACCACGACGAAGAAGAAGGTGTGCCAGGCGCCAAGCCCGAGCAGGGCGCCGACCACGGTTCCAACCAGCCCGGCGGCGACCGTGCCCGCGGCGAGCGGCACGAAGATCTTGATGAACCCGGCGACCAGCACCTTCCGGTCCATGCCGAGGATGCTGCCCACGATGATGGCGGCGATGAAAAGATATAGGAAGTTGCTGACCTTGGTGAACTCGGTCACTGACGCCAGGATGGGCGCGGGCAGCAGGTGGTAGTACGTCAGCGCGGACGGGATGAATGTGGCCATGATCGCCGCAGCGCCCACGTTGCGCAGCACCGGCAGGCGCTTGCCGATCTCGGCGCAGGTGAAGCCGCCGACCGCCAGCAGCACGATGCTCATGAGGATGTCGGACGGCACCCGTCCCGTGAGCACGAATCCCGTGATCAATCCCAGCAGGAGCAGGTAGATCGGCAACGGGATGATGCCGATCCGCGTGTCGACCATCCGCCACCAGGTGCGCGTCCATTCCGCCTCCGGACGGGGGGCGGCCGGGCTTTGGCCCGGTGCCGCGGGCGTCTTGGGCCTGGGTAGGACGTCGCCGGGCATCGTGTTTCCCCTTGGGTTCAGGCCGGGCTTCTCTGAGCCGGTCGGTGTCGAGCGCGAGGCGTTCCGCGCTTGCGTCATTCTTTGCACGTCGGGGATGTGCGCGGAAGCGGTTTGCAAGCCGGTCAGCCTCGGCCGGTGGAGGCGGTGCGCTTGAAGCTTGGGGATCGCGTTTCGCCCGGGCCGTTGGGACGGGCGGCCCGGGCACGTTCGGCAAGATGTTAGAGAGGGGCCGGCACGTTGACCGAGATGTGCTGGGTCGAGGCGGACCACAGCGCCGCCGCGGCGCCAGCGACGGCAGTGCTGCCGACCGAGGCGCCGTCGATGTACAGATTCCTGTCCGCGCCCGAGGAATTGCCATAAGCGTCGTTGAGGAAGGAAACGGCCACGTCATGGGTTCCGGGCGTCAGCGCCTGGCTGAACGCGAACTTCTGCGTGGCCCCGCTCGAATGCAGCGCGGTCACGGTTTGCGGGGCGCCGATTGTCGTGCCGTCGATGGCGACCGAGAACTGCGCGTCGCCTTTCCAGGCGTCCTCCGAAAGGCTGAGGTTGAGCGTGCTGGTCCCAGAGGACGGCGTGCCCGCCGCAGGCGAGGAAGCGGCCGGGGAAGAAGCGGCGGGCGCGGCCGTTGTGGACGAAGCAGCGGGGGCCGCGGCCGCATTGGGGTTGTGCGAGTAAGCGCGGACGTAATCGACCTGCATCTGGCCGGTCTCGCCGGGGTTCGGCGCGCCGGACCAGGTGCTGGAAGTGCCGACAACGCTGGTCAGCAGCATGTACATCGGCTTGTTCATGTCCGCCGGGGTGTCCTGCTGCGCGACCTGCTTGCCGTCGAAGTACCAGGTGAGCTTGTCCGGCTCCCAATCGACGGCGTAGGTGTGAAAGGCTTGGGAGGTGTCCGGCACGTCGGTCCAGTGCGGGGTGGTGCCGCCGCCGGAGTGCGACGTTTCCACCAACGTCTTCGGGTTGCTGCCGACCACCTCCGCCACGTCGAGTTCGGGCGGCCAGGAGCCGTCTGCGGGCAGCAGCCAGAACCCGTTGACCACGCCGGCCGCGTTCGAGAGCTTGGCGTTCATCTCGAAATACCCGTAGGTCTGCGAGAATGACTTGTCGGTGAGCAGTTGCCCGGTGATGAACGGCTTGCCAACCACGCCGCTGATGTCGGCGGGCGTCGGCTTGATCGCCATCGAGAGCACGCCGTTGTTGATGGAGAAGGGGTTCGCATCGGAGGCCGAGGTGGGACCGTAAAGCGGGTTGACCTGGTAGGAGCTGACCGTGCCATCCGTGGACCCATTCGGGCTGTAGGAAAAGGCCGGCGACCAGGTGCCGCCAGAGCCGTTCTGCAGAGAGAGCGAGTTGAATTCATCATCAAAGGTTTGGGTAAAGTTTGCCGGCGCGGCCATGACAACCCTCCTGTTCGCGCTGAATGCCTAGATCTTGATGATCACGAGGGCGCGGTATCGCCTCCGGGCCGCGGCCCGCACAATCCCTCGACAATCTCGCAGGCAGTAATTCTGAACTTTGAGAGTGCATTAAGCAAATCTGCCAGTGCAGGTTTGTCAATGATAGGAAGGTATGCTTAAACAACTGCTGAATGGCATAAGCACTGTCACAAATGGATTGCGAGGCTGCCAGGGCCGCTTGTCATCCTTGATCGATGAAACTGCCCTGCTTTATCAGCCGTTACTGTCCGGTAGTGATGGGTAATTCTTTACGTAACCGTACATCTGCAAGGCCGGGACGTGCGGCGTCTCCGCCGAGTGATTTGCAACAAAGCATGACAAAGCCCCATGTTGATAACCGTGACGACGGGATCGGCTGGACGCCTTGGCTGGACGCCTTGATTGAAACGGAACTTCGCTTCGCCGGGCGGAACGGATGGCGGCTTCGGCAAAGATCCGAGAAGGGACCAAGAACAATGCTGCTGAACCAATCGGCCGGATGGCGGGGCGCGAACGACACGCCGGCTGAGACCGCCTGCCGGGCCGTGCGGGCCTCGGCGCCGCGAGGGGCCGCCAGTGCCGGGATTTGACGCCGGGCGTGCCTTGCCGCGGCTATCCCTGCGCTGGCCCACCGTCATCGGCGCCACAGCAGTGGCCGGCATCCTGCTGGGCGCCGTGTCGAACTGGGATGGCTTGGCCGAGCAGCGCAACGGGATCGCGCGAGCGGTATGGCTCTTGCCGGCCTTGGTGGCGCTGCACTTGGGACAGTTGCTGCTGTCCGGATTGGCCTGGCGCGCGCTGTTCGCCGGGCCAAGGCCGGGGGCCGCGGTGTTCTACCGCCTGCGCGTGATCCGCGAGGGCATCGACTCGTTGCTGCCCGTGGCACAGGTCGGCGGCGAGATCGTCGGCGCCCGGCTGCTGTCCCGACAAGGCGTGACCCCGAGCCGGGCCGGCGCCAGCGTGGTCGTGGACGTCACGGTCGAGCTGCTGACGCAGGTGGCGTTCCTGGCGGCGGGCCTGGGCGCCCTCGCTTGGCTGACGCACGGCGCGGGGTGGGAGTGGCTGGAGGCGGCGCTCGCCGGGGCGCTGGCCGCGGCGGCGCTCCTGCTGGCGCAGCGTTTCGGCCTGTTGCGGGCGCTTGAGGCGCTGCTGCGCGGCATTGCGCGGCGCTGGCCGGCCCTGGCC
>CAXTUQ010000495.1:0-4695 GCA_964247405.1 uncultured Acetobacteraceae bacterium | reverse complement strand
GGCGCTGCGGGCCGGGCTGTCGGTCGAGGACATCCACGACGCCTGCAAGTTCGATCCCTGGTTCCTCCGCCAGTTGGAGCGGATCGTGCAGGCGGAGCGCGGCGTGGCGGCGTCCGGGCTGCCGGGCGACGCCACGGCGATGCGGCGGCTGAAAGCGATGGGCTTCTCCGACATCCGCCTCGCGGAGCTGGCCGGCAGCACGGCGGAGGCGGTGGCCGCCGCCCGCGCCCGCCTCCGCGTGCAGCCGGTGTACAAGCGCATCGACACCTGCGCCGCCGAGTTCGCCTCCGCGACGCCCTACATGTACTCGACCTACGAGGGCGGCTTCGGCGCGCCGTCCTGCGAGAGCGCGCCCACGGACCGCCGGAAAGTCGTGATCCTCGGCGGCGGGCCGAACCGCATCGGCCAGGGGATCGAGTTCGACTATTGCTGCGTCCACGCCGCCTACGCACTGCGCGATGCCGGGTTCGAGACGATCATGGTCAACTGCAACCCGGAAACCGTCAGCACCGATTACGACACCTCCGACCGGCTGTACTTCGAGCCGCTCACGGCCGAGGAGGTCATCGCCCTGGTACGCAAGGAGCAGGAGCGTGGCGAGGTCTTGGGCTGCATCGTGCAGTATGGCGGGCAAACGCCGCTGAAGCTCAGCCAGGCCCTGTCCGCCGCCGGCATCCCCATCCTCGGCACCAGCGCCGACGCCATCGACATCGCGGAGGACCGGGAGCGGTTCCAGGTCTTGCTGCAAAGGCTTGGCCTGCGCCAGCCGGAGAACGGCACCGCGCGCTCGGCGGCGGAGGCGGAGGCCATCGCCGAGCGCGTCGGCTACCCCGTGGTGATCCGCCCGTCCTACGTGCTGGGCGGGCGGGCCATGGAGATCGTGCACGAGCGCGCCGGGCTGCACCGCTACATGCGCGAGGCCGTCCGGGTGTCCGGCGACAGCCCGGTGCTGATCGACCGCTACCTCAACGACGCCATCGAGGTGGACGTGGACTGCATCTCGGACGGGCACACCGTCTATGTCGCGGGCGTCATGGAGCACATCGAGGAGGCCGGCATCCATTCCGGCGACAGCGCCTGCTCCCTGCCGCCGTACTCGCTGTCTCCGTCCACGGTGACGGAACTGAAGGCGCAAACGGAGGAGATGGCGCGGGCGCTCGGCGTGGTCGGGCTGATGAACGTGCAGTACGCGGTGAAGGACGGCGTGGTGTATGTGCTGGAGGTCAACCCCCGGGCGTCGCGCACCGTGCCCTTCGTGGCCAAGGCGACGGGCGTGCCGGTGGCCAAGATCGGCGCCCGCGTGATGGCCGGCGCCCGGCTCAGCGAGTTCCGCCTGGACGGCCAGGCCATCGCGCCGCACGTCGCGGTGAAGGAAGCGGTGTTCCCCTTCGCCCGCTTCGCCGGCGTCGATACCATCCTGGGGCCGGAGATGAAATCGACCGGCGAGGTCATGGGGCTGGACGCCAGCTTCGAGCGGGCCTTCGCCAAGTCGCAGCTCGGCGCCGGGGTGAAGCTGCCCGACGCCGGCACGGCGTTCCTGTCGGTGCGGGAGGGGGACAAGGTGGGCCTCGTGCCCATGGCCCGGCGGCTCACCGATATGGGGTTCTCCATCCTCGCCACCCGCGGCACGGCGGCGCGCATCCGGGACGCGGGGCTGGCGGTGCGGGTGGTGAACAAGGTACTGGAGGGCCGTCCGCACTGCGTGGACGCGATCCGCTCGGGCGAGGTGCAGCTGGTCATCAACACCGCAGGCTCCGCGCAGTCGGTGACGGACAGCTTCGACATCCGGCGCAGCGCGCTGTTGCACGGGGTGCCGCATTACACCACCATCGCAGGCGCACGGGCGGCGGTGCATGCCATCGCGGCGCTCAAGGCGGGGACGCTTGAAGTCGCACCGCTCCAGTCTTACTTTCGCGGATCATTTTAGAGTGGTCGCGGCCACTCAAACTTAATTGGACGGGACGGCGCATTTTGCAGAAGTTTCCCATGACCGCCCCCGGCCTGACGAGGCTGGAAGAGGAGTTGCGGCACCTGAAATCGGTGGAGCGCCCGTCGATCATCCGCGCCATCGCCGAGGCGCGCAGCCACGGCGACCTGAGCGAGAACGCCGAGTATCACGCGGCGCGCGAACGCCAGTCCTTCATCGAGGGCCGGGTGATCGAGCTGGAGGAGATCGTCTCGGCCGCCGAGGTGATCGACCCGAGCAGCCTGTCCGGCGACCACGTCAAGTTCGGCGCGCACGTCAAGCTGGTGGACGAGGAGACGGACAAGGAGGCCACCTACCAGATCGTCGGCGTGCACGAGGCGGACATCAAGCAGGCGCGGCTCAGCATCTCCTCCCCCTTGGCCAAGGCGCTGATCGGCAAGAAGATCGGCGACACCGTGTCCGTGCCGGCGCCGGGCGGGGACCGCACGTACGAGATCCTGGAAGTTCAGTACATCTAGGCATCGTTTCGTGCTAGGATGCCGCCCATGATCGGGTTGGCGGACATCGAGGCGGCGGCCGGGCGCATTGCCGGAAAGATACTGCGCACCCCGGCGCTGCCGTCCCAGGCGGTCAGCCGAGCGACCGGCGCGCGGGTGACGCTGAAGCTGGAAAACCTGCAGGCCATCGGCTCCTTCAAGGAGCGCGGCGCCGCGAACCGTCTGGCGCTGCTGACCGAAGCCGAGCGCCGGGCCGGCGTCGTCGCCATGTCCGCCGGCAACCACGCCCAGGCGGTCGCCCGCCATGCCTCCCTGCTCGGCATCCGCGCCACCATCGTCATGCCGGTATTCACGCCCGCCACCAAGGTCATGCGGACCCGCGGCTGGGGCGCCGAGGTCGTGCTGCACGGGGAGAACCTGCTCGAAGCCGCCCGCCACGCGCACATGCTGGCGGAGCGTGATGGCCTGGTGTTCGTGCATCCCTACGACGACCCGGCGGTCATGGCGGGCCAGGGCACGCTGGCGCTTGAGTTCCTGCAGGACGCGCCGGACCTGGACGTGCTGGTGATCCCGGTGGGCGGCGGCGGCATGATCTCCGGCTGCGCCGCGGCGGCGGTCGCCATGCGCCCGGGCATCGAGGTGATCGGGGTGGAGGTCGCCGCCTACGCCTCGCTCAGCCAGACGCTGGCGGGGGAGACCGTGCAGACCGGCGGCGCCACCATCGCCGAGGGCATCGCCGTGCACACCGTCGGCACGCACTGCCTGGAGGTGATCCGCGCCCACGTGTCCGACGTGCTGGTGGTGCCGGAGCGGGTGGTGGAGGACGCCATCGCGCTCTTGGCGGAGGGCGCTAAGCAGGTGGCGGAGGGCGCCGGCGCCGCCGGGGTCGCGGCGCTGCTGGCGCACCCCGCGCGGTTCGCCGGGCGACGGGTGGGCATCCCGGTGTGCGGCGGCAACATCGACGGGCGGATTCTCGCCAACGTGCTGCTGCGCGGCCTGCTGCGCGACGGGCGGCTGCTGCGGCTCACCATGGCGATACCCGACCGGCCCGGCGTGCTCGCCGACATCGCCGGGCGCATCGGCGGGTCCGGCGGCAACATCATCGAGGTCGTGCATCAGCGGCTGTTCGACGCGCCCAGCGTGCAGGCGGCGGAGCTGGAACTGATGATCGAGGCGCGCGACCCGGCCCATGCCGACGCCATCGTGCAGTCGCTCGCCGGCACCTACGTGGTGCGAAGGGCGTAGCCTGACGGCTACTTGGGTGCGAAGGGCGTAGCGGCGCGCGGCGGCGCGTGATAGGACCGCGCGCCATGCCAGACAGCCCGTTTCTCATCGAGGCCGCGGCCCGCGGCTTCATCCACCAGGCCACGGACGAGGCCGCGCTCGACGCGGCGCTACGGGCCGGGCTGGTCGCCGGCTACATCGGCTTTGACTGCACCGCCGACAGCCTGCACGTGGGGAACCTCGTGCAGATCATGCTGCTGCGCCTCCTGCAGCGGCACGGCCACCGCCCGGTGGTGCTGATGGGCGGCGGCACCACGCGCATCGGCGACCCGTCCGGCAAGGACGAGGCCCGGCAGATGCTGTCCGACGAGCAGATTGCCGCCAACATGGCCGGCATCCGCGGCTGCATTTCTCCCTTTGTGCGCTTCGGCGTCGGTGCTGGCACCGCAAGCGGTGACGGCCCGGCGGATGCCGTCATGCTGAACAACGCCGAGTGGCTGGACGGGCTGGGCTACATCGGCCTGCTGCGCGATGTCGGCCCCCATTTCACCGTGAACCGCATGCTGACCTTCGACAGCGTGCGCCTGCGGCTGGAGCGGGAGCAGCCGCTGACCTTCCTCGAATTCAACTACATGATCCTGCAGAGCTTCGACTTCCGCGAGCTGCATCGGCGGCACGGCGTGGCGCTGCAGATGGGCGGCTCGGACCAGTGGGGCAACATCGTCTCGGGCGTGGAACTCGTGCGGCGGACGGACGCCGCCCAGGTGTTCGGCCTGACCACGCCGCTGATCACCACGAGCAGCGGCGCCAAGATGGGCAAGACCGCCCGCGGCGCAGTGTGGCTCGCGCCCGGGCGGCTGTCGCCGTATGACTACTGGCAGTTCTGGCGCAACACGGAGGACGGCGACGTGGGGCGATTCCTGCGGCTGTTCACCGACGCGCCGTTGGAGGAGATCGCCCGGTTGGAGACGCTGCCGGGGGCTGGGATCAACGAGGCGAAGAAGGTATTGGCAACGGAGGCCACGGCTTTGCTGCACGGGCGGGAGG
>CAXTUQ010000494.1:0-4708 GCA_964247405.1 uncultured Acetobacteraceae bacterium | reverse complement strand
CACCACGACCTCGCCGTGTCCACCCTGCACGTCCACCTGGACGCGCAAAGCTGTCTGGAGGTCGCGGTGCTGAAAGGGCCGGCCGGCGCGGTGCGGCACATGGCGGACCACGTCACCGCCGAGCGCGGGGTGCGGCACGGGCAGCTTGTCCTGCTGCCCGCGGGCAACGACGCCTGATTCTTTGATAGACACAATTCGGCGAAAACGGGGGCTGCCGACAACCCGGACCGGCCGCGCGTGTTGCGTCTGCACGCCATCCGATGCGGCGACGCCGCGAAAGGAGATGCCATGCCCCTGCACATGCAGCAGCCAAGCCCGATCCCCGATCCCGTTCCGCCGCCGGGGCGGCAAATCCCGCCGGGGCACGATCCCGACGAACCGGCCCCGGTCGAGGAGCCGCCGGAAGGCGACCCCATCCCGATTCCGGACGAGGACGGAGATCCCCCAATGCGCGTGGCTTGACGAAGCTTTGGAAAGGAAAACGCGATGAAGCTGCAAGGCAAGACTGCGCTTATCACCGGCGCCGATTCCGGCATCGGCCAGGCAACGGCCGAACTCTTTGCGCAGGAAGGGGCGGATGTCTGCGTCAGCTACCACACGGACCAGTCTGGCGCCGAGGACACCAAGCGCCGGGTCGAGGCGGCAGGCCGGCGCGCGCTGGTCGTACAATGCGACGTGGGCGACCCGGCGGCGGTCACGGCGTTGTTCGAGCAGGCAAAGGGCCTTGGCACGCTCGATATCCTGGTGAACAACGCGGGCAAGGGCATGGGCGGGATGCCGGTCGCCGACATGGAGGACGCGAAGCTGGAGCAGATCCTGCGGACCGACCTGATGGGTCCGCTGTTCTGCGCCCGCGCCTTCATCCGCCTGCGCCGCACCCACGGCGGCAAGGGTCGGATCGTGACGGTCAGCTCGGTCGCGCAGCACCTGCCGACGCCCGGCAGCGCCCCATATGGCATGGCGAAGGCCGGCATCGGCTCGCTGACCCGCAGCCTGTCGCGTGAGCTGGCGGAAGACCGGATCAACGTCAACAGCGTGGCGCCGGGCCTGATCCAGACGCCGATGACGCAGGAAACCCTGGACGACCCGAAGAAGGCGGAAGCGTCGATGCAGTCGATCCCGTGGCATCGCGCCGGGCAGCCGGAGGAGATCGCCCGGGTGATCCTGTTCCTCGCCTCCGACGACGGCGATTACGTGACCGGGCAGACCTGGGTCATGGATGGCGGGCTGACGATGAACTGGGGCGGCGCTTGACGTGGATTACGGGTTGAAGGGCCGCACGGCCGTCGTCACCGGCGCCGACTCCGGCATGGGGCTGGCCGTCGCGAAGATGCTGCTCGATGAGGGCGCACGGGTGCTCATCAGCGACAAGGCGGAGGACAGCATCGCCGCGGCCGGGCAGAGGCTGGCCTCCAGCGGCGAGGTGCACATCTTTGCGGCCGACCTGACGCAGAACGCTTCGGTGGAGCGGCTGCGCGACGCCGCGCTGGAGCGGCTGGGGCAGGTCGATATATTGGTGAACGCCGCGGGCGTCACCGGGCCGACCGGCCCGTTTCACGAAATCGACGACGAGGCGTGGCTCGGGGCGCTGCAAGTCGACCTGATGGGCGCGGTGCGGGTCGTGCGCGCGTTCGTGCCGCACATGATGCAGCGCGGGTACGGGCGCATCGTGCTGTTCGGGTCGGAGGACGCCGAGCAGCCCTACCCCGATGAACTGCCCTATTGCGCCGCCAAGGCGGCGATCCTGAACCTGTCGAAAGGCTTGTCGAAAGCCTACGCCAAGCACGGCATCCTGGTGAACACCGTCAGCCCGGCATTCATCGCCACCCCGATGACCGATGCCATGATGGAGAAGCGGGCCAAGGAGAAGGGGAGCAGCTTCGAGGACGCGGTGGAAAGCTTCTTGAAGGAGGAGCGCCCGACCTTGGAATTGCAGCGGCGCGGCGAGGCGGATGAGGTCGCGGCGGCGGTGCTGTTCCTGTGTTCTCGTCAGGCGAGCTTCATCACCGGAACCAACATGAGAATCGACGGGGGATCGGTCGCAACCGTGTAAGCTGCTTGCCAACGACACACATGGCAGGAATCTTGCCGGGCGTCGGCAACGGCGGGCCAATCGCTGCGTTGGCAGCTTTGAACCCGATGTATGCCGGGTTTACTTTGATAACAGCCCGCAAAAGGAAACGAACTGATGTCCATTATCGCCTGGCTGGTTCTAGGTCTGATCGCTGGCTTCATCGCCAGCAAGCTTTACGCCGGCAGCGGACAGGGTGTTGTGCTTGACATCGTGCTCGGCGTCGTCGGCGCTTTTGTGGGTGGTTTCCTGTTCTCCACATTTGGCGCCGCCCCAGTGACAGGCTTCAATATTTACAGCATGATCGTCGCCATTGTCGGGGCGATCGTCGTGCTATGGATCTATCATGCTGTCGTTGGCCGCCGGGCGATGTGACCACGCCCTGTCGTTTATGGGCCGGGGCAGTTGCTCCGGTCCGGGGCTGCCCTCTTCTACGCGGATGTCGCCGTGAGGCCGTGCAGGTCAGGCTGAACCATTCGGCCAAGGCCGCGGCATGACCGGGGTGGTCGTGCGTTTGTTCCGCTACCCTGTCAAGGGCCTCAGCCCGGAGCCGATGGAGACGTTGACGCTGACGCATGCGCATGGGATCGAGTGCGACCGCAGCTTCGCACTGGCGCTAGGCACGACGGAGTTTGACCCGGCGCAGCCACGGCCCCTGGCCAAGACCAACTTCCTCATGCTGGCGAGAAATGAGGCGTTGGCACGGCTGCAAACGCGGCTTGATCCCGACCATCGCCTGACTGTGCGCCTCAACGGGCAGATTGTGGCCGAAGGCCTGCTTGATGACGCGGCAGGCCGGGCGACGATCGAGGATTTCTTTACGGCATTCGTCGGCGATGCGGCCCGTGGCCGAGTCCGCGTCGTTTCGGCACCCGGGCACCGGTTCACGGACATCGGCGCGCCGGTGCCGGAGTTCATGGATTGCGTGTCGCTCATCAACCTCGCGAGCCTGCGGGCAGTGGAGGCGGTGATGGGCCGACGGCTGAATCCCCTGCGTTTCCGGGCCAACATCTACGTCGATGGCCTGCCGGCTTGGGCGGAGTTCGACCGGCTCGGCGCCTCGCTGACCGTCGGCCTGGCAGAGTGCCGCGTGGTTCGCCGCACCCGGCGTTGCCCGGCCACGAACGTCGATCCCGCGACGGCCCAACGGGACGCCGACGTGCCGAAGGCATTGCGCGACGCATACGGCCATGCGGACCTGGGCGTTTACCTGCAGCCGGTCGGCGTCGGCACGGTGGCGCCCGGCGACTCGGTGTCCCTGTCCCAGGCCGCATGACCCGAGGGATTGAGGCACATGGCTGAGGTCACTGGATGAAAGCCATTGCGGGGACCGTCACGCTGATCGTGGCGTTGCTCGCCGGAGGATGCAGCATGGTCGAAGAGGTCGCGGCGCCGGCGCCGGGCAACATCTCCGAAATCCGGCGTCCGACTTCGCCCAACACCTGCCTTGCGGGACCGGTGGGCTTCATGCCAACGCCGGACTTGCAGACCCGGCGCTTCGACATGGCTCCGGACCGGCTGCTTGCGGCCATGCGCGGCGTCATCATGGCGCAGCCGCGGGTGACAGCTTTGGCTGATGATCCCGGGCGGCTGCGCGCCGACTATGTCGTGCGAAGCCGGGTGTTTAGTTTCCCGGACATTGTATTGACGCAGGCATTGCCGGCAGGCGACGGCCAGAGCGACCTCGTCCTGTATTCTTACAGCTTGAAAGGCCATTACGATTTCGGCGTGAATCGCGGCCGCGTGAAGGCGCTGCTGGCCGCGTTGGACGATGCGCTGGCTCTATCGGAGCCGCTTTGATGATCTGGATGCAATAAGTAGTTTTGTTTTCGAAAAGTTTGGTGGACAAATTCGGGCAGCTTACCTATATGATGAGATCAGCCTGCCAGATCGGCTTTTGCGCGAAACCGTTGGTTTTGATGCAGCAAGATAAAGCCGGGTTTGAAACAAGTGCTGGCGCCGAATACAACTTTTCTACAACATAGCCCAATGAGAGCGGATGCCCGACTCAGACGAAAACCTCCCCTTGTCACCAAGCGACACGCAGGCGACTGAAAATCGAATGCGTCGCGCTCTGGGCCTGCAAGGCCCATCCCGCCAACCTCCGCAGCAGCGTGCTGACCAGGTGCGCCCACGTCACCGCTTTGTGCAGGATGGCGGAGTCCCCGTGGTCGTCCTGAACAGTCGGAGCGACAACGACCCGACGGCAGTATTCAAGGCGCGCATCGCAGAACTAGAGGCCGCATTGGAAACGGAACGGGCTGCGCACGGCGCCACCCGCCGTTCGTTGCAGGAGGCGCAGGCCGCTGTCCAAGCGCAGCAGACCCGGCTTGTGCACGCCGAACTCGCGCACAACGAAGCCTTGGCTGCCGAGCGTAACGCTCGTCAGGCGGCGGAGGAAAGTTTGCAGGCCCGTTTGGCCGTGCCCGAGCAGCCTACCGCATCGCCTGTTGCAGCCCCGGCCTTGGCAGTCCCCGCAAAGCCAAAAGCCGCGGCACGGAAAGCGCCCCGCGTCCCGCGCGTTTCCAAAAAGGAACCGCAGCCAGTTAAGTGGTGGCTTCCCAGTTTTCGAGAGAAGTTACGCTCTTAGGGTTCATCCGGGAATAACCGAATCGAGTGCCATGCGATTGGCCCGTT
>CAXTUQ010000493.1:0-4712 GCA_964247405.1 uncultured Acetobacteraceae bacterium | reverse complement strand
TCCGCCACCAGCCGCAAGCGCTTTTTCGATTCTGGTCAGCCTGAGAACGCTCTAAAAGGGTACGGCCCAACATTCGTGCTGCGAAGTGCAAAGTAAGCTCGCGACCTGGGTCGGGCCGCTACGTCGGCGCTGATGTCCCGAGCACCCGATAGACAGTGGCCCGACCAATGCCGAGCCGGCGGGCGATGGCCGCAGGCCCAAGCTTCTCCTCGTCACGCAGCCGGCGCAACTCGGCCGCGTCGACGCTGGGCTTGCGACCCTTGAACGAGGCCACCGCGCCGATGAGCTGATCCAGCAAGGAGCCGACCTCGGCGCCGTAGGCGGCTTCCTTGGCCCTGAGCGAGGCGGCGACGTTTTGGTTGCCCATCACAGGAAGTCCTTTCCGGCGTGGTCTTTCAGGAGGTCGCTGTTCCGGACGTAGTCGGAGAGCACCTGCACCGACTTGTGCCGGCTGACCTCGCGCATCTTCCAGATCGACGCCCCGGCAGCGGCGGCGCTGGTGAGGAAGCCCGCGCGTAGGCTGTGCGCCGCAAAATCGGTCGCCGCGTAGCCCGCCGCCTCCGCCCGGCGCTTGACGATCAGCGACACCGACTGGTCGGTGAGCGCCGCCCCGACCCGGCCGTTGACCAGGCTGCGGAACACCGGCCCCTCGCCGACCCCGGCGCGCGCCAGCCAGGCGTCCAGGTGCGCCACCGGGTTGAGCCGGCGCCCGTCCGGGACGGCGATCACCACGCCCCTGCCCTCCTGGTCGGTCTTGCTGCGCCCTACCCGGACCCGCAGGCCGTCCGGCACCCGCTCCAGGTCGGCGACCGTGAGCGCCACCAGCTCCGACCGGCGGAGCGCCGAGGCCATGCCGAAGGCCAGCAGCGCGCGGTCGCGCACCTCCGCCAGCCCGTCGCCGTCGATGGCCCGCAGCACGGCATGGAGGACGTAGCTGTCGGCCGCCGCCTTGCGCGCTGGCGGCGTCCTGTGGCTGCGGCGTATGCCGGCCAGGACGTCGAGGATGACCGTGCCGCCCTCCGCCCTGTGCGGCGCGACCAAGCCGGCCAGCCGGTGGTGGTGGCCGATGGCGGCGAGGATGCGCCCGACCGTGGACGGCGCCAGGTGCCGGTCGGCCAGGGCGGACAGGTAGACCGCGACCGCCCCCGGGTGCGCCGGCAGCGCGGGGTGGCCGCGCTCCTGGCACCAGCGGCCGAAGGCAGCCCAGTCGGCGTCGTACTTGGCGCGCGTGCCTTCGGCGCGCGACGCGTCGCGGTAGCGGCGGGCGCTGTTCACCTCGGCGGGCGCGAAGGCCGGAAGTTGCTCGTCCCGGTGAACGGGGACCAGATCAGCCATGGGCCGCTCTTGCGCCGGTCCGGCACACGGCAGGCCCGGGCCGCCCAGGGCGCCTGTGAACGCCGCTGCCCCGGCCAGCATATGCGCCCGGAAAAGTGGGTCCCGTCTCGACGCCGTCTGTCCCCTGCCCTGCTTCCACCGGCTCTCCTCCACGAATAAGGCAGCTTCCGACTAAGGCTGGTAAACGTTTTCCCGGCTGCTCAGGCGGCGCCGTCCAGCTACCGGGAATCGCAGTTTCCGATAGCTGACAGGAGGAACTTAGCGAAGGCCGGCGCACGGCGCAATGCCGGCCGGCGAGCAGCATCGGCCCCCTGCCCTGCCCCGTCGCAAACCACGCTCCTGACAGCGCCGCATGGCCCCATGCAGCCCGGGCTGCATGGGGCCATGCGTGGGGAAAAGCCGCCCGTTCCCGGGCTTGGGGACCGTTTGGCCTCCGGACGGGCTGGCCCAGGCGCGTCATGTCGGCTTCAGAACACGATTGCAGTGACGATCAAAGCCTTGCGGAAACCCTCCGAAACTCAACAATTTCGCAAGGAAGTATGCAAGCATCTGCTCTTGCGTTCTTCAGAGTTGCAAAACCATATGCAAGATGCCTGGATGGCAGGAGCCGGCCCATTTTCGAAGCTCGGAACTGCCGAGACCTCACTCTCCGGCGCTGCCGCACTGGTGCAAAACCCTGGCAAGCCGGGTCATGGCCGCGGTGGCTAGACGCGCCGTCGCACGCCGGCTCTTCGTTCGATCTCGCGCCCCAGTATGGAGCACAGCCTTGCCGGATGAACACCTCAGGACGCCAAATGGGCGACCCCGCCGCAAACGTCCCGGCGACGGAGCTGACCGCATGCTGTTCGGCTACATCCGAGCAAAAGCCGGCGATGCGGATGACTTGTCCAAGCAGCGGCGGGCGCTGCAGGACGCAGGCTGCCATGACATCGTTGAGGATGTCGCCTCTGCAACTCGATGGAAACAGCCCGAGTTGCACCGTCTGCTCAATCGGATGGCGCGGGGAGATGTTATCGCCGTGGCACGGCTGGGCTCCCTCGCCCCGTCGCTGCAGGACATCGTGCGCCTGATGCACAAGCTTCAGGCCGCAGGTCTGGGGGTCCGGAGCCTCGGCGAGGCGATCGACACCACCGCCCCGGCGGGGCGCGCGGCGACGCGGGTGGTCGCCAGCCTTGCTGCGCTTGCCCGCGCCGCCGCCCGCGAGCGGGTCGGCGCCGGTCTCGCGGCAGCACGCGCCGAAGGCCGTGTCGGTGGCCGGCCTCCGAAGCTGAGCGCACAGGAGAAGCTGGCGGTCGCGGATGCGGTGGTGTCGCGCCGGCGCAGCGCGGCAGACATGGCGCGGCTGCACAAGGTGAGTGAGGCGACGATCAGCCGGCTGGTGGCAGCTCACCGGACAGAGATGGCGCGGCTTGCGACAGGGCGCCCGGAGGACGAGGCTGCCCACCAAGCCGACAAGGTCGTCGGCGTGCTGCCCCTCTCGGCGCTGAACGGGCGCTTCGCCATCGTGGGTACCTCGGGATCGGGCAAAACCTATGCTGCCAAAGGTCTCGCCGAGCTGCTGATGGACGGGGGCGGGCGCGTCTGCGTCGTGGACCCGTTGGGCGTGTGGTGGGGCCTGCGCGCCGGGGCGGACGGCAAGGACGCGGGCGGCTACCCCGCCGTGGTGTTCGGCGGACGCCATGCCGACATCGCGCTCGACGACAGCATGGGCGCGGCTCTCGGCCGTCTTGTCGGCACGCACCCCCTTGCCTGCGTCGTGGACCTGTCGGAGATCGGCAGCAGCGCGGCGCGGCGCTTGTTCATGACGGCGTTCGCGGAGGCCTTGCACGCGTTCAACACGGAGCCGCTGCACCTGGTGCTGGACGAGGCCGACCTATGGGCGCCGCAGCGGGCGCAGCCGGACGGACAGGATCTGCTGGGCCAAATCGAGGAGATCGTGCGCCGCGGGCGCGTGCGGGGCTTCGTGCCCTGGCTGATTACCCAGCGCCCGGCGGTGTTGCACAAAGATGTTCTGAGCCAGGCCGACATCCTGGTCTCCATGAAGCTCACGTCGAGCCAAGATAGGCAGGCTCTGGGCCGCTGGATAGAGGGGCAGGCCGATCGCGCCGACGGCCGGCGCATCCTGGCCGAGTTGCCGCAACTCGGCCGTGGCGAGGGCACCCTGTGGGCGCCGTCGCACGGCGTGCTGACGCGGGTGAGGTTCCCCCTCATCCGCACCTTCGACAGCTCGCGCACGCCGCAGCGCGACGAGAGCGTCGCGACGCCGCGCAGGCTGGCGGCGGTGGACGTGTCCGCCCTCGCTGCGGCGCTGGCCGAAATGGGGGCGTCCACGTCCGACTGGGATGTCGATCCCGTCCGGGGTCGGCGCGAGCGGGCGTCGGGTCTGGAACGGCGGCTCAGGCAGTTGGACCGCGAGCTTGCTGTCACCCGGACTCGCATGGCCGGAATGGAAGCAGAGGCGGCCGCGATGCGGGCGCGACTGGGGCAGGCGGAGGGCCGGGACGCACGCACAACCTCGGCAAGGGTCGCGCCACGGCGCCGGGGTGCAGCCGCGACGCCCCGAAGGACAGAACGCTAGGCTGATGACGGATCGGGCGGTCAAGGGGCCTGGACGTCCCTTGGACCGGCCCGGAGTGCGGCATTACGGTCTGGCTCCGGATCGGAACTTGGGGTGCGCCATGCAAAAGAACACGTTCCACCAGGCCGTCGTGGGCGGCATCAGGTTCGACGGCGTGCTGTCGGCGGACGGCCCCTACATCGAGGCTTGCAGCGTTGCCGGGAACTGGCCCGCCGGCGGCGTCGCGCTGGTGGTGTCGGGACTGCGCCGGTTCCTGCCGCCGCGGTTCGGCCTGGGTCCGGGACCCTAGGGCTGGTACATTGTCAAATACCAGTCCGAGGCCAGGGTGCTCCTCGATGGCTTCACTGGGGAGCATCTGGACCGCCTGCGCGCCGAGTTCGGGCTGCTCCCGGTCGACGAGCACGGCGAGCGTGGCGGCTCGGCTCGGGCGTTCTACGAGTCACGGGCCTGGGCCGGCCTCGTGCAATGGGTGGGCAAGCATCCGCAGATCGCCAAGCGCATGTCCCGATACGACGCCTACCTGCCAGGCTGGTATGACCAGGCCCGGACGGCACGGGGCGAACTCGCCCCGTAGCCGGCAGAGTCGTCGTCTTGAACACCTGCCGGTGCAGCCCGCCGTCAGAGGCTTCGCCCTCGCGCCTTTGTCACGAGCCGGCATTTGGAGGCGCAGACCTGCGCAGATGTATGAAGGTTGGCACTATCCGTTTTCCCGTCCGACAATCAACGTGTCCGCTTTCTCGTGCGCGTGAGCTGAACCCCTTTGGTGAGACACGAAATCACGGACAGCTCGGCTGCGTCA
>CAXTUQ010000492.1:0-4775 GCA_964247405.1 uncultured Acetobacteraceae bacterium | reverse complement strand
CCCACGCCATGCGCGTGCAGCGCGTGCAGCGCGTGCAGCGGCGCCAGCAGCTCGTCGTCATGGCGCAGCGCGATAGTCTCGGTCAGTTCGAGTTCCAGCGCCGAGGGCGGACGGCGGCAGCAGCCCCTGCTCGGGGTGGCGCCAGCGCAGCAGGGCCTCGGCGCCGATCAGGATCCCGCGCCCGAGGCAGATCTGCGGCTGGAAGTGCAGCTCGAACTCGCCGTCGCGGGCCGCCCGGCTCACCTCCTCCTCCAGGGCGCGGCGGGCCACGTAGCGTTCCCGCATCGCCGGGTCGAACAGGCGGCATTGCCGGCGGCCCTCGGTCTTGGCGCGGTAGAGCGCCAGGTCCGCGCTGGCCAGCAGGTGCCCGACCTCGGCCGGAGGCGCCACCGCGACGCCGGCGCTGGCGCCCACCCGGAACTCGCGCCCGGCGATGAGGAACGGCGGATCAAGGCTTTCCTGCAGCGCGTGCGCCAGGCCGCAGGCGGCATCCGCGTCGCCCAGGCCGGGCAGCAGGGCCGCGAACTCGTCGCCGCCCAGCCGCCCCAGCGTTCCCCGGCCGGCGAGGGCGGTGGTCAAGCGCCGCCCCACTTCGATCAGCAGCGTGTCGCCTGCCGCATGGCCCAGCGTGTCGTTGACGTGCTTGAAGCTGTCGAGGTCGAGCAGGACCATGGCCGCTGGCCCGCCCCCGGCCTTGGCCGCCTCCGTCAGCTCCCCGAGCTTCGCGCGGTTGGCGCATCCGGTCAGCGGGTCGTTGTGCGCCAGGTAGCGCAGCCGATGCTCGGGCGCGGCGCAGTTCCCCGGTCCATCACCAGGGCGGCCAGGCCGCTGAACAGCCGCGTCTCACGCTCGTCGAGCGGCGGGCGCGGCGTGCGGTCCACGAGGCAGAACGTGCCGATGCGGTGCCCATTGAGGGGGCTGACCAGCGGCGCCCCGGCATAGAAGCGGAAACCCAGGTCGGCCACCAGCGGATGGGCGGCGAACCGCGCGTCCGCGGCCAGGTCAGGCACGACGAACACGTCGTCGCTCAGGATCGTGTAGTCGCAGAACGCGCCTTCGCGCGGGATGCTTTCGACATCCAGCCCAAAGCGTCCCTTGACGATCAGGTGCTGCTCGCCGACCAGGTTGACGAGGCTGATCGGCAGCCGGAACAGATCGGCCGCCATGGCGGCGAAGCTGTTGAAATCGGCTTCGGACGGCGTGCCGGCCAAGCCGTAGCCGGCGAGCGTATGCAGGCGCTGGCCTTCGTCGCCAGATCTTTTGTCGCCGGATCTTATGTCGCCAGACAGGGCGTCCGCGCCGTCCTGCAGCAGCGCGGCCGGCACGACCCCTGTTCCAGTTGGGCCATTCAGGATCGATATCGCGATCTGCTTGTCCAGAATGAGGCCCTCCCCAACTCGACCAAGGTTTTTTCAACTATAAGTTGCATTAATATGCAACCTTGGATAGTCGGAAACATGCCGGATGTCCACGACTTACGGATTTTGATGCATTCCAACAACGTTGTCCAGCAGCCAAAATTGGCGATGGATTTGACATTGCTTGTCCAAACAATATTGCGGCTACCCGGCTTTTTTTAAAGCTTTCCAGGCCAATGTTCAGGGATGGGAACGCAGCGCCGGTCCTCGGCAACGCCGCGCACCTGCTGCACGCGGACGGAGCATTGCAACTTGGGGGTGTTGCTTCGGCTCCGTCTGGACCGTAGGCAGGCAAATCCTTGTCAGGCTCAATACGCCCGCGGGTGCCTATGAGAACGCTTTCACGCGCCTCCCGTTGCCGCGCGGGTGGCCGGCTCAGGAGCGGGGGAGGGTGATCTCGAAACGCAGATGACCGGACTTCACCGACTGCAGCAGGCTGTCGTACAGTTCCATGCCCGCGTAATCGTTGCTCGCGGTCAGCGTGATCTCCACCGAGGGGCCGTTGCGCCGCAAGGCGACGCGGTAGCCGTTCGCCGCAACCTGCGGCGCAGTGCTTGAGGCTTGAGGGGGCCGGGCAGAGCCGTTGCGTTCGCCGTCATGCTGCGTCACTTGCGGTATGCTCCAACCCCAGCCGGTGAAGAATGACTAAGTGAAAATAACAGGTTTCGAATCACTATGCTAACAAAACTTGACGCCCCAGGCCGGCCGCGGCGTTGGCGTGGACCGCCTGGGCACCCGCGCTACGCCGCCTGCGGCTCCTCCTCCTTCAGCACCCGCTCGGTTTCCGGCGCTTCCAACTGCCAGGGCACCACCAGGACGGAGACATCCGGGCCGCCGTGGCGCAGCACCTGGGTGCGCAGCCGCTGCGCGCGATGGGTGTGCAGCATGGCCTCCCACCAGCGCCCGCCGGCCAGCTCACTCAGCACCACGACCACGGGGCGGCCGGGGCAGCGCCGCTGCATCGCCTCCACCTCCCGCAGCAGGGGCGCCAGCACGCTGCGGTAGGGCGAGGATTCGATCACCAGCCCTGGCGCGGGCAGGCCGGCCGCCGTCGCGGGCTGCTGCACGAAGCGGGACCATTCCCCACGCAGCCGCGTCTCGTGCTCCTTGGCCTCGGGTCCCTCCAGGTCGGTCAGGTGCAGCGCCACCACGTCCGGCGACAGGCTGGCGGCAACGCGCACGGCGCGCTGGGCCATGCGGTCCCAGCGCTCCAGCGGGATCACGGCGCAGGGCGGCGCGTGGTCGCGCAGGTCCATGCTGCGCCGGCTGCCGGCCAGCACCTGGCGCTCCAGGTCGCGGTAATAGCGCCGGGTCAGCCGCAGCAGCAGGAAGGTGAGCGGGATGATCAGCAAGGTCAGCCACGCGCCCTCGGTGAACTTCGCAACCAGGATGATGGCGAGCGCCGTCCCGGTCGAAAGCGCGCCCAGCCCGTTGATCCCGAGGCGCACCTGGTCGGCCTGCCCTTTGCCCTTGCGGTGCCAATGGGTCGCCATGCCTCCCTGGCTCAGCGTGAAGGACAGGAAGGCGCCCACGGCGAACAGCGGGATCAGCCGGTCGGTGATGCCGCCGAACGCCACGAGCAGCGCCCCGGCGCCCCCCGCGAGGAACAGCACCCCCACGGCATACACCAGGCGCCGCCCCGGCAAGGCGAAGGCGCGCGGGAGATAGCCGTCATCCGCCACCTGCCGGCACAGCCGCGGGAAGCCGACGAAGCTGGTGTTGGCCGACAGGCACAGCACGGCCAGCACGCTGCCGATGGTGACGTAGTACACCCATCCCCGCCCCCACACCGCCGCGACCAGTTGCGACAGGACGCTTTGGTAGCCGTCCGCCGTTTGGTCCATCGCCGTCACCCCGTAGCCGCGGGCCAGGTAGGCGATGCCGAGCAGCAGCAGCCCGAGCACCAGGCAGATAACCGCAAGCGTGCCGCGGGCGTGCTTGACGGTCGGGTCCTTGAACGCGCCGACGCCGTTGCTGACCGCCTCCACCCCGGTCATCGCCGTGCACCCGGCGGCAAAGGCGCGCAGCAGCAGCCACAGGGTCAGCGCCCCGGTGGCCTCGGCCCCGGCTGTCTCCGCGCGCCCCGGCGGCGGCTCCACGGGCTGCGGCTGGCCGCCGGCGGTCCAGGCCGCCCAGACGCCTGCGGCGAGGATGAAGGCGAGGCTCGCGATGAACAGATAGGTCGGCACCGCCAGCGCCAGGCCGGACTCCTTGGTGCCGCGCAGGTTGACAACGGTGATGGCCGCCAGCACGGCCAGGCACAGAGGGAGGGTGTACGAATGCAGAACCGGCAGGGCGGAGGTGAGCGCGCCCACACCCGCGGAGATGCCGACGGCGACGTTCAGCATGTAATCCACCATCAGCGCCGCCGCCGCCAGCAGCCCGGCGTCGTGCCCCAGGTTCTCCCGCGCCACCGTGTAGGACCCGCCGTTGCTCGGGTAGGCCGCGATGGTCTGCCAATACGACAGGAACAGGATGGCGAGCAGCGCCAGGATGGCCCAGGTGATCGGCTGCACCGCGGCCAGCCCGGCGGTGCCGACAACCGCCAGCACCGTCAGCATCGCCTCCGGCCCGTAGGACGCCGAGCCAAGGCCGTCGAGGCCCATCGCGGGCACGCCCTCGAACACGCCGATCTTGCGGCCTTCGGCCTCCCGGTTCGCCAGGCGGCGGCCGAGCAACAGGCTGGTCAGGGACATGCAGACTCCATAAGGCAAGTCGTTGCGGCAGTGTTCACCTGTGCCGAACGCGCCAGCTTGCGTGTTGGTTGACCCCGATCTGTTCCGTCAGCCGATGCGCGCGTAATGGAGGCGCCGGGCCAGCCAGCAGCCGACCCCGACGCCCGCCGCGCGGCCCGCCGCGTCGCGCCGGAACGCCAGGGTCCAGTCGCCCGGCGGCGTGTGGTCCAGAGCGCGCGGGCAGGGCAGCGCCCACACGTCCGGTCCGACCGGCTCCAGCAACTCCATGCGGCCCTGGCCCAGGAACCCGGAGAAGCCGCCGTAGAGCACCCCGCCGGCGTCGGCCACCGCCAGCTCCGCATCCAGCTCCGCGCAGCGGTAGCGGCCGGCAACGTCCGCGACAGGCGAGCCAGCGCAGGGGCGCAGGCAGGAGCTTTGGTTCTCCCCTGGGCGATCCATCCACAGCCCGCCCGCGCCGGGCCGCAGCCGGGTGCCGCCACCGCCCGCCGTACCATCCGGCTGGAGGTCGAGCCGCTCGGCCGAATGGCCGTAGCGCAGCCGAACTTGCCCGGCCCCCGCCGCGTCGGTCCGCACGGCAAGCCCGGTCTCCGGCTCCACATAGGCGCCGAGCCAACCCGGCACCGGCGCCGGGGTGCCGGGCGGCGGCCGATCCTCTCCCAGC
>CAXTUQ010000491.1:0-4775 GCA_964247405.1 uncultured Acetobacteraceae bacterium | reverse complement strand
GGAAATAATTGCGCGGCTCTTCGCCCAGCGCCTCGTCCGCGCCCCACTCGACCTGCAAGCGCAACGCTGCCAAGCTGTCCATCAGGCGGAGACCGCTTCGTGTCGCATGACATTGAAAATGTGCCGCGTGCGGGTTTTGCGCAACCCGCGCCCGTCCCCACTTGAGACAGCATAGACGCTTGAGACATCATAGACGGGGGGACGAATGCCGGAACGTGAGGCGGCCCGCGAGGCCATGGAGTTCGATGTCGTGATCGTGGGGGCAGGCCCAGCCGGCCTGTCCGCCGCGATCCGGCTCAAGCAGTTGACGCCAGACGCCAACGTCTGCGTGGTGGAGAAGGGCGGCGAGGTCGGCGCCCACATCCTATCCGGCGCCGTGATCGAGACGCGGGCGCTGGCCGAGCTGCTGCCGGACTGGAAGGACGCCGGCGCCCCGCTGCTGACCCCGGCCGGCGAGGACCGTTTCCTGTTCCTGACGAAAAGGCACGCCTTCAAGCTGCCGACGCCGCCGCAGATGCACAACGCCGGCAACTACGTCGTGAGCCTGAGCGACGTGGTCCGCTGGCTCGGCACGCAAGCCGAGGGGTTGGGGGTAGAAATCTATCCGGGCTTCGCCGCCGCCGAGGTGCTGATCGAGGACAACCGCGTGGTCGGCGTCGCCACCGGCGACATGGGCATCACCAAGGAAGGCGGGCACGGCGCCAACTACCAGCCCGGCATGGAACTGCGCGCGTCCTACACGCTGTTCGCCGAAGGCTGCCGCGGCTCGCTCACCAAGCAGGTTGCCACCCGGTTCAACCTGCGGCAGGGGCGCGACCCGCAGACCTACGCGCTGGGCATCAAGGAGCTGTGGGAGATCCCGGCGGCGCAGCACAAGCCCGGCCTGATCGAGCACACCGTCGGCTGGCCGCTGGACCGCAACACCTATGGCGGGTCCTGGCTCTATCATTGGGGCGACAACCTGGTGTCCTACGGCTTCGTCGTCGGGCTGGACTACCACAATCCCTGGCTCTCGCCCTTCGACGAGATGCAGCGGTTCAAGACGCACCCGGCCATGCGCAAGCATTTCGAGGGCGGGCGGCGCATCTCCTACGGCGCGCGGGCCTTGAGCGAGGGCGGGTTCCAGAGCATCCCCAAGCTGACCTTCCCCGGCGGCGCGCTGATCGGCGACACCGCCGGGTTCCTGAACGTGCCTAAGATCAAGGGCACCCACGCCGCGATGAAGTCCGGGATGCTGGCCGCGGAAGCCGTCGCGGAGGCGCTGGAGCATAACCGCCCGGCCGAGCCGGAAAGCTACGAAAGCCGCTTCCGCGAAAGCTGGCTGTTCGAGGAGCTGCGCGGCGCGCGCAACATCCGTCCGTCGTTTGCCAAGTTCGGCCTGTTCGGCGGCATCGCCTATTCGGCGCTCGACACCTTCCTGCTGCGCGGGCGGGCGCCGTGGACGATGCACCATGCCCACGCGGACCATGAAGGGCTGCGCCCGGCCAAGGAGGCGCCGCGCATCGCCTACCCGAAGCCCGACGGCAAGCTGACCTTCGACCGCCTGTCCTCCGTGTTCATCAGCAACACCAACCATGAGGAGGACCAGCCGCCGCATCTGCAACTGCGCGATCCCGGGCGGTGGCTGGGGGTGAACTGGGAGCAGTTCGCCAGCCCGGAAAGCCGCTACTGCCCGGCCGGCGTTTATGAGGCCGTGGGCGTCGAGCAGGGCGAGCCGCGTTTGCAGATCAACGCGCAGAACTGCGTCCACTGCAAGACCTGCGACATCAAGGACCCCACGGAGAACATCGACTGGGCGGTGCCAGAAGGCAGCGGCGGACCCAACTACCCGGGCGGCATGTAAGGTGATGCCGGGCATCCGCCGATCCGCGCTGCTGGTACTGGCCCTGCTGGCCGGGGGCGCTGCGAACGACTTCGGCCTGGAGGATGCGTCCGGGACCTCCATGTTCGAGCCGAAGGGCGCGTTCGGCGACTACATGGCCGGGCGGCTCGCGGAGCAGCAGGGCGACCTGGACATCGCCGCCGACCGGCTGCGGGCGGCGCTGGCCCAGGATGCCGGGGGGGGGGAGGTGGCGAACCAGGCGTTCATCGCCGCCGTCCTGGCAGGCCGTCCGGACGCCGTGCGGCTGGCCACGGGCGTCGCCGACAACGCCGTGGCCCAGCTTGTCCTCGCGGACCGGGATGCGAGGAACGAGAACTGGGAACAGGCGGAAGCGCGGTTCTCGGCGCTGCCGCAGCAGGGGTTGACGCAGATCCTGCGGCCTTTGCTGATCGCCTGGGCGCAGCAGGGCGCCCGGCGCACCACCGCCGCCCTTGCCGGCCTGCAGCCTGCCCTGGAGGAGCCGCGCTTCCGCGGCGTGATGGCGCTGCACGCGGCGCTGATCGCCGACCTCGGCGGCTTCAACGGCGATGCCGCCCGGCTGTACGAGGTCGCGCAGGGCGCATATGGCGGGCTGAACCTTCGGCTCGGGCAGATCCTGGCGAGCTGGCAGGCCCGGCAGGGCAACGAGGAGGAAGCGCGGCGCACCGTGCGCGACATGGTGAGCACGAACGGCGACCTGGCGCTGGCTCGCGACGCGTTGGAGCGCGACGTGACGAACCGCCAGGTCCGCAACGCCACCGACGGCATCGCCGAAACCTACCTCGCCATGGCCGCGACGCTCCGGCAGCAGAGCGCCAACGACTCGGCGCAGGTGCTGCTGCGCTTGGCGCTCGACGTGCGGGAGGATTTCACCGCGGCGCGGCTGCTGCTGGCCGACATCCAGGAAGGCAACAAGCAGTCCGACGCGGCGGCGCAGACCCTGGCGGGCGTGCCGCCGACCGATCCGCTGGCGGTGGTGGTGGCGCTGCGCCGCGCCAACCTGCTGGACGGCACCGGCCAGGAGGAGGAGGCGACCCGGATGTTGGAGGCGCTGGCCCAGGAATACCCGGACCGTCCGGAGCCGCTGGTGCAGATCGGCGATAGCCTGCGCCGGCGCAACCGCTTCCACGAGGCGGCGGAGGCCTACGACCGCGCGGTGGCCCGCATCGGCACGCCCAGCCGGGCCAACTGGCCGCTGTTCTACGAGCGCGGCATCGCCTTCGAGCGCGACAACCAGTGGCCCAAGGCCGAGGCCGATTTCGAGTACGCCCTGCAACTGGCGCCCGAGCAGCCGAACGTGCTGAACTACCTCGGCTACGCCTGGGTGGAGCGGGGCCATGAGGTGGACCGCGCCCGGCATATGATCGAGCGCGCGGTGGAGCAGCGGCCCAACGACGGCGCGTTCATCGACAGCCTCGGCTGGGTGCAGTTGCGCCAGGGCGACACGGCTGGGGCGCTGAAGAACCTGGAGCGCGCGGTGGAATTGCAGTCGGAGGACCCGGTGATCAACGCGCATCTCGGCGACGCGCTGGACGCCGTGGGCCGGCACCGGGAAGCGGAGTTCCAATGGCGCCGTGCCCTGAACCTGAACCCCGAGCCCGAGGACCAGGCGCGCATCGAAGGCAAGCTGCGCGACGCCGGGGCGGTGCCGGCGACCCGGACCGCCAGCCCCGGCACGCCCTGAACGGTGCTGACCGAGGCGGCGCGGGCGAAGGTCAACCTGTATCTGCACGTCGTCGGGCGGCGGCCGGACGGGTATCACCTGTTGGACAGCCTGGCGGTGTTCCCCGGCGCGGCCGACCGCCTTTCTGCCGCGCCGGCCAATACGCTGACGCTGGAGGTCGAGGGTCCCGGCGCGGCCGGGCTGGGGGCTGGGCCGGACAATTTGGTGCTGCGGGCGGCCCGGGCGCTCGCCTCCGCCACGGGCGTGGAAGCCGGGGCGCGGCTCGTGTTGGACAAACGGCTGCCGATGGCCAGCGGCATCGGCGGCGGCTCGGCCGACGCGGCCGCAACGCTGCGGCTGCTGGCCCGGCTGTGGGACGTGCGCCTGCCCGCGGAGCGGATGCGGGAGATCGCGCAGGTCCTGGGCGCGGACGTGCCGGTCTGCCTCGACAGCCGCCCGGCGCGCATGGGGGGCGTGGGCGAACGTTTGCAGCCTGCGCCGGCCCTGCCGGGTTGCGGGGTGACTCTGCTCAACCCCGGCGTGGCGGTCGCGACCCCCGACGTGTTCCGCGCCCGGAGCGGCGGGTTCTCCGCCATGCCCGTGCTGCCGGACGCCTGGCCCGACGCCGCCGCCATGGCGGCCGACTTGGCTGTTTTGTGCAACGACCTTGAAGCGCCGGCCCTGTCGCTGTGCCCGGCCATCGCCACGGTGCTGGACTGGCTGCGTGGACAAAGGGGTTGCCTGCTGGCCCGCATGAGCGGCTCGGGCGCCACCTGCTTCGGGCTGTTCGCCGAGGCCGAGACCGCCGCCGCGGTCGCCGCGCGGGCGCCGGCATCCTGGTGGGCTTGGGGCGGCGCGGTCTCGGGCGGGTGATGGGGCTTTACGGACGGGTCCCGCACCCCCTATTGAACAGGCGCGGCAAGGATCGCAGCCACCGAGAAATGCCCTATGGGCATTTTCGCGAGATGATGGGGCGTCGCCAAGCGGTAAGGCAGCGGACTTTGAATCCGCCATTCGAAGGTTCGAATCCTTCCGCCCCAGTATATGCACGTTATTTTTAACTTATTTCTTTATCTTTATTTTTGGAGTGATTTTTGGAGTGAGAGGGATTCGAACCCTCGGTACAGTTTCCCGTACACACGATTAGCAATCGTGCTCTTTAAGCCGCTCAGACATCACTCCGGAATGGCGTTTGCAAAACTGTTACAAAAACGCATTAAGCTAATAATAACATTGTGTGCTCAAATACAT
>CAXTUQ010000490.1:3651-4776 GCA_964247405.1 uncultured Acetobacteraceae bacterium | reverse complement strand
CTCCCCCTGGCAGCCGGCGAAGAACTCGGCCAAGGCGGGCGCGGCCAGCACGCCGAGCAGGAAGCCGTCACTCTCGACCAGGCCGACCGAGACGCACCAGCGGGGGGCGCCGCGGGCGTAGTTGCTGGTGCCGTCGATGGGGTCCACCACCCAGCGCAGGCGGCCGTCCCGGGTGCGCCCGGCTTCCTCGCCCTGGAAGCCGTCTTCCGGGAAGGCGGCGAGGAGGCCGTCCGACAGGAAGCGCTCCACGGCGCCGTCCGCTTCCGTCAGCCAGTCCTGCCGGTCCTTCAGCGTCGCCTGAGGGGCGCCGGGCGGCGGGCGCATCCGCATCGCCAGCGCGCCCGCCTGCTCGGCCAGCGCCTGCGCCACGGCGAAGCGGCGGGCGAGCGCGCTCACGGCTGCATCCGCGGCCACGGCTGCACGCTTGACAGAAGGGCGGCGAGCGGCTGGATGGGCGGCATGAGGCGCATGGTGATCCTTTTAGGTGTGCTGGCCGTCGCGGGCTGCTCCGGCTACGAGCCGCGGGCGGAAACCGACCGCTCCGCGCCGAAATACCAGGCCGACCTGGCGTCATGCCAGCAATCATCGGTGGACGCGGTCAACAAGCGCAACGCCAAGACCGGCCTCGATTGGTTCAGCTCCCCGGTGCGGCGCCCGTTCCAGATCCGCGAGGCGATCCGGTCCTGTGTCCGGCAGAAAGGCTATGTCGTCCCGGGATAGCTAAGTGCCCGTTTGACAATTCTACTATGCCGGCCATCCGACGCGGTTTTCTGCGCTTCCGGTGCTCACGGGCAGACGCCCGCTCCGCTCCGGTTCTCGAAAACCACGCCGGACCGGCAGCCGGCGCAAAGCCGCCGACCGCCTCTGGCTCGGCCTAGCGAATTCTCAAACGGGCACTAAGCGGCCAGCACGTCCAGGCGGTACTTCTCCGCGCGCTGCTGCGTGACGGGGCGCAGCGCCGGGGCGCAGGCGGCGATCATTGCCTCCGCCGCGTCGTCGCCGGTGCAGAAGCCGTCGGTCGGGCCGTGCCAGTTCACCAAAATGATCGCGCCGCCGGGGGACAGCGATTGGAGCGAGAGCCGGGCCGCGGCCGCCCGGTCGGTGTCGTCGAGGTAGTAGAGCACC
>CAXTUQ010000490.1:0-3641 GCA_964247405.1 uncultured Acetobacteraceae bacterium | reverse complement strand
CCGGGGGGCCAGGCCTGCGGGACCACCATGCGGGCGAACTGGACGTGCGACTGGTCCCGGCACCGGGCGGCGGCGCCTTGCAGCGCTGCGGCGGCGACATCGACGGCCAGGATGGCGTTGCAGCATGCGGCGAGCTGCCGGGTCAGCACGCCGATGCTGCAGCCGACCTCGAACGCGCGGGCGAAGCGCGGGCGGGGCAAGGCCGCGAGGGTCGCGGCGTACTTGTCGCGCTCATACTCGCTGGTGGCGAACTTCCACGGGTCCGGGTCGCTCGCATACAGCCGGTCGAAGTGCTCCGGAGTGACGGGGGGCGGCTCCGCCATCGGGGTCACGCGGCGGCGCGGATGGCGGCGGCCTTCACGTCCGCCGCCGCGGCGCCTTGGAACGTCGCAAAATTCTCCTCGAAGCGGCTGACCAGATCGGCGGCGGCGCGGTCATAGGCGGCCTTGTCGGGCCAGGACTGGCGGGGGTCCAGCACCTCGTTCGGGATGCCCGGGATGTCCTGCGGCAGCATCAGGCCGAAGAACGGGTCCTGCACGTAGCGGGCGTGCTTGAGGCTGCCGTCCAGCACGGCACCCAGCAGGGTGCGGGTGTGCCCGATGCCCATGCGCTGGCCTACGCCGTAGGCGCCCCCGGTCCAGCCGGTGTTGACCAGCCAGCAGTCGGCGCCGTGCCGGGCGATGAGGTCGGACAGCATGGCGCCGTATGCCTCCGGACGGCGCGGCAGGAACGGTGCGCCGAAGCAGGTGCTGAAGGTCGCCTGCGGCTCGCGCCCCAGGCCCTTCTCGGTGCCGGCGACCTTGGCGGTGTAGCCGGACAGGAAATGGTACATGGCCTGCGCCGGGCTGAGCTTGCTGATGGGCGGCAAGACTCCAAAGGCGTCGGCGGTCAGCATCACCACGTTGCGCGGCTGCCCGCCGCGTCCGGACAGGTCGCAGTTGGGGATGAACTCGATGGGGTAGCAGGACCGGGTGTTCTCGGTGAGCGAGCTGTCGGACAGGTCGAGCCGGCCATGCGCGTCCGCCACGACGTTCTCCAGCACGGTGCCGAAGCGGTGGGTGGCGGCGTAGATTTCCGGTTCGGCCTCGGCGCTCAGGTTGATGACCTTGGCGTAGCAGCCGCCCTCGAAATTGAACACGCCGCCCGGCCCCCAGCCGTGCTCGTCGTCGCCGATCAGCGGGCGGTTCGGGTCGGACGACAGGGTGGTCTTGCCGGTGCCGGACAGGCCGAAGAACAGCGCGACCTCGCCGGGGCTGCCGTCCGCGGTGCGGCTGACATTGGCGGAGCAGTGCATGGGCAGCACGCCCTGCGCCGGCAGCGCCCAGTTCATGATGCCGAAGATCGACTTCTTGATCTCCCCCCCGTACTCGGTGCCGGCGATCACGATGACCCGCTCGGTGAGCGAGACGACGATGGCGGTGGTGGAGCGCACCCCGTCGATGGCCGGGTCAGCCTGGAAGCGGGGGGCGTGCAGGATCACGTAGTCCGGGGCGAACCCGGCCAGATCCGCAGGCTCGGGCCGGATGAACATGTTGCGGGCGAACAGGGTGTGCCAGGCTTCCGTGCTGACCAGGCGCACGCGGACGCGGTGCGCGGGGTCGGCGCCGGCATACAGGTCCTGGGTGAACAGCTCCTGGCCCTGCAGGTAGCCCTGGACACGCGACTTCAGGACCGCATAATGCTGCGGCGCCAGCTTCTGGTTGCCATGACGCCACCACACGTCGGCGGAGATTTCGGGTTCATCGACCATGAATTTGTCTGCGACGGAGCGGCCGGTGTGCGCGCCCGTCTTGACAATCAGGGCGCCGTCGGACGAGAGCGTGCCCTCGTTGCGGCGCAGCGCGTGGGCGACAAGCTGCGGAGCCGCAAGGTTGGCGTGCACCGCGCGGCCGGGGAACACGCTGGTGCCGGCGAGGGCGGAGGCGGCATCTGTCTGGACGGCCACTGCTTTGCTCCCTGGAACGTCTGCCCGCGGGGCGGACATGTTGGTTGTGTTTTCAGGCCTAGTAGGCGAGGCACAAGGCAGCGTCCAGGGTCCTTTCGTACTAAGCCCCCGCCATTTTCGCCCGGGCGATTTTCGTGAGGCGGGCCAGCTCCGTCCGGATGCCGCCGGCGTCGGCAACCGGGGCGGACCATGGGATGCGGAGCACCAGGTCCTCGCGGGCCAGGTCGCAGCCGTCCACGTCGCAGGCCGCCATGCGCCATCCTGGCCCTTCCGCCCCATGGGCGGCGGCGATCAGGTCGAGCACGTCGGCGTGGTCGTCATTGCAATGGGACAGCACGCCGGGTTCCGCGGCGGCGACCGCCGCCACCGCGTCTGGGTCCCAGGCGAGGTCCGCCTGGCGCAGCCGGGTGGCGCTGGCGAAGCCGCCGATATACAGCCCGGCCTTCGGCACGACCCGCCAAAGCTGGAAATCCCCGAAACCCGCGTAGAACGCGGCGTAAGGGTGCAGAGCCACCCAGCGCGCCTTGAGCGCGGCGTCAGGCTCGGGCGCCGCCAGCCCGGTGACGGTCAGGCGGGGCGCGGTCTGCGGGTTGGCTTCTACCGGCCGGCCTGCGACCATGACGGCGCAGCGCGGCTCGTCGCGCAGGTGGCGCGTGTGCTCCGACAGGCCGGACAGCAGCAGCAGCAAGGAGCCGTCAGGCGCGGCAGCGGGCGTCACCAGGGAGGCGAAGGGCTGGCCGTCGCCGCTGGTCGCCAGCGTGCCGGCCCGGGCGGCACGGAGCAGGGCGCGGGCATCCGGAATGGGCGTGGGCGTCGGTCCTGCTGTGGTGGACACTTCTCATGCTCCCTGCATTACGCCATCGTTCACACCCACATAGAGCGGATAGGCCCGGCGTCCACCACGCCTGGCCCCACGCTGGTTAGCGAAGGCGACACGTCCATGAAGCAGACCATCGCACTGGTTGATGACGACCGCAACATATTGACCTCGGTATCCATGACCCTGGAGGCGGAGGGCTTCCTGGTCCGCACCTACACGGACGGGGAAAGCGCGTTGCAGGCCTTGACCGCCAAGCCGGTCGATCTGGCGGTGCTGGACATCAAGATGCCGCGCATGGACGGGATGGAGCTGCTGCAGCGGCTGCGGGCGCGGAGCCAGCTCCCGGTGATCTTCCTCACCAGCAAGGACGAGGAGGTGGACGAGCTGATGGGCTTGCGGCTCGGCGCCGACGACTACATCACCAAGCCGTTCAGCCAGCGCCTGCTGATCGAGCGCATCCGGGCGCTGCTGCGCCGCAACGAGACCAGCCGGGCCGAGGGGTCCGGCGCGGCGCCGGGCGGGGTCATGGTGCGCGGCGACCTGGTGCTCGACGAGACCAAGCACCAATGCGCGTGGCGGGGCAAGGACATCCAGTTGACCGTGACCGAGTTCCTGCTGGTCAAGGCGCTGGCGGCCCGGCCCGGCATGGTGAAGTCGCGGGACCAGTTGATCGACGCGGCCTACGGCGAAAGCATCTACGTCGATGACCGCACCATCGACAGCCACGTGAAGCGGGTGCGCAAGAAGTTCCGCACCACCGATGACAGCTTCGACCACATCGAGACGCTGTATGGCATCGGCTACCGCTACAAGGACCATTGAGAGGGCGCGGGTAGCCCATGCCTGACAGCGGCGGTAGCGCAGCAGCCTCTGCCC
>CAXTUQ010000489.1:0-4777 GCA_964247405.1 uncultured Acetobacteraceae bacterium | reverse complement strand
ACTCCGGCAAGCGCGGCAGCGGCGTGCCGTCCTTCGGCAAAGGGGAGCGCGCGGCGTCCAACTGCATCGCCAGAAGGGATTGCAGGTCCGGCACTTCGAAATCCGGCGCCTCGGTCAGCAACCGGGCCGAGCGTCCGTTCCGCCGGACCCAGACCGTGGAACAGCCGAGACGCCTTGCGGGCGCGATCTCTCCCACGCCCTCCGCCACGTGTACGACCGCGCTCGGAGGTTCGCCGAGGCGGCGGAAAGCCTCCTCGAAGATGGCGGCGTCCGGCTTGTAGCACCGGGCCTGCCCGGCCGTGACAACGGCGTCGAACGGCACCTCAAGCTGCCGGGCGGAGGCGGCGAACAAGTCGTCGTCGATGTTCGAGATGATGGCGAGCCGGTAGCGGCGCCCAAGCGCACGCAGCGCCGCGACCGTATCGGGAAACGGCCTCCAGGATGGGACCGACAGCGCCAGCGCGTCCCGGTCTCCAGGCTTCAACGAAGCACCGAAATGCCGTCCAAGCCCCTCGACCACCCCGGCCAGCACCGCCCGGTACGGCTTGTAGGGCGGCTTGCAAAGCGCGGCGTCGAGTTCTTGGAAAACCGCGATGATCTCGTCGTCTGACGGCACCGCGCCGTGCCGGGCGAGCAGGGGCCGCAGCACGTCGAAGGCGCCTGCTTCCCAATCAATGAGGGTGCCGTAGCAGTCGAAAGTAAGCGTCGTGATGCGTGCGGGGTCGGATTGGGACATGTCGGGCAACCTTCATGGACGCGGGGGAATGCTGACCTGTCAAGGGCATTCGGCCTGTTCAGCCCCGCAGCGACCGAGGTCACGCCAGCGAGCAGGCGTCCTAACGGTGGCCGCCAAAGCCGCCATGAGCAAAGCCCCCGCCGTAGCCGCCGCCATAGCCCCGGTATCCACCGTAGCCCCGATACCCACCATATCCTCCATAGTGGCCAAAATACCGGCCGCCATAGCCGAAACGGCCGTACCCAAACCGGCCGTAGCCAAAGCCGAACCCGTAACCGAAGCCGAACGGGTAGCCATAATCATAAAAGAACGGGTCGCCGAAGCCGACCCCGGCGTAGATTGGGTAAGGCTGGTAGTATGCATAAAGCGGCACGGCGGGCGCGAGCGGCTGCACCAGGTTTTGCCGGGCCGTCATGCAGCGGAGATAGATGGCCCCGGGCGGCAGCGTCTCCACCGTGGGCGCCGTCTCTGCCGGCGTGTTGGCCTGAGATTGGACGGTCGCCGGGGCCGTGCTGACCGGCGCCCCAGCCAGCGGTGCCGGCGGCAGTTCGGCCGCGACGGTTCGGCATGCCGCGTCATCCTGGCGGAACGCGTCGTCCGTCTTGCCCGGGCCTGGCACGGCAACCAACGGTGGCGCCGGCGGTGGCGGCGGCGGCGCCACGCACCCGGCCAGCACGCTCGTCAGCAGCACCCCCAACGCAGCGCTCTTCCTCATCACGGCATCTCCTTCATCTTCTACAACTCAGCACGAAATCCCTGCGATGCAAGGCCGCGCGGCTGAAGACGCGCGACGGCGGCAAAGCCTCTTGACGCGCGGCGTTTGATGCCGTCTCCCCGCAGCGTCCGGATCAGGTGCTGGGCGCCGCGTCCCCGTTCCGTGCCAAACCCACCGAAGGACCTAGCGACCATGCCGGCCACCGCGCAGATCATCTACCAACCCTACGTCGCCGGGCCGCGCGGCACCCTGAAGCCCGGGACGCCGATGGCCTGCCGCACGCCCGAGGAGGGGATACGCCGGGCGGAACGGGCCCTGGCCGGCGGCTCCATTGTCGGCGCGCGGGTCGTGCGGGTGTTCCACGACGACGCGGCCGACGAGTTCGGCGCCCCGGAGTACCTCGGCGAGTTCGGCCAAGTGCCGGAGGAAGCGTCGTAAGGCGCCAAAGCCTATCCGCGCCAAACCTTGGCGTAATCTTGAATGAACGACCGCAGCGCCGTGGGCGACCGTCCGAGGAGCCGCGCCAGGTCCGGCGTGACCTCCGCCGCGAGGCCGAGCCGGGCGGTGGCATAAACCCCCGTCATCACCAGGCCGAACGCCAGGGGATGCCCCGCCGCGCGGACGTGGCGCAGGAACGCCGGGATGCCCGGGTCCCGGTAAGCGACGGGCCGGCCAAGCCTATCCGACAGCAGGGCCGCGACCTCCCCCAAGCCAAGGGCGTCGCCTCCGGTCAGGGTGTAGGCGCGGCGCTCGTGCCCCGGCTCGGTCAGCGTCCGCGCGGCGGCCTCCGCCACGTCGCGGACATCGACGAAGCTGGTGCGGCCCTGCCCGGCCGGCGCCCAGATCTCGCCGCGGTCGCGGATGTCGGCACGGTGCACGGTTGCGAAGTTCTGCATGAAGTCGTTGGGCCGCAAATGCGTCCAGGCCAGGCTCGACGCTTCCAGCAGCTTCTCAATGCCATGATGCGGCAGCAGCGGGTTGCGCGCGGCGCCCCGTAACGACAGGAACACGACCTGCCCCACCCCGGCCCGCCGCATGGCCGCGACGAACGGGCCGAAGTCGCGCCGCGGCCGGGCGAGCCGCGGCGGACGCAGCAGGAGTACCCGGGCGACTCCGCGCAGCGCCGCCTCAAACGTCGAAGGGTCGCGGAAATCGAAGCGGACCCGCTCGGCCTCCATGGTGCCGCCGCGAGCCGGGTCGCGCACGGCCAGGCGCACCGGCGCGCGCCCGGCCAGCCGGCTGGCCACCTCGCGCCCGACCAGGCCGCTGCTGCCCGTCACCAAGATCATGCCGTTCCCTCGCCCCTGCCCGGACGGCACATGGGACCGTCCGGCCGCACTGGCATTCCGGCACGGTCCCGCCTTGGCCGCTGCCTGATCAATCCTTCGCAAGCATCGGTCGGAAAGTGGCCGGAGCTTTGTTGTGGTCCGACAAAGCGGTGTCTAGGGTGGTTCGCGGCCGTGGCGGCTTGATCCGTCCACGGCCCGGTCGAAGCAACGCGGCGGGACAGCCGCCGCAGCATAGGGAGGTAAGGAAACGATGCATCATTCCCATCGGAACGGGACGGGGCGGCATTGGTGGGCGTGGCCGCTCGCGGTCGGCTGCGGGATGGCCCTGGCGGCGCCCACAGCACAGGCGGCGACCGCGTGCAGCGTCGGCGGGATCGAGGCATTGGGAGTTGACGGCGTGACGGTCGTGTCTGCCACCGCGGTGCCCGCGTCCGGCACGACGCCCGCCTATTGCGACGTGGTGGGCCAGCTCAACACCCGCGGCGGCGGCGCGCCGCCGGGTTCGGCCGGGTTCGAGATGCAGTTCCCGGACAACTGGAACGGCAAGTTCCTGTTCTACGGGGTCGGCGGCCTCGCCGGCGCGGCCTACCCCGCCTTCTCGGCCAACCCGGTGGACCGGCAGGGCGCGCTCGCCAAGGGCTACGCCACCGCGATCACCGACACCGGGCACCTGGCGGGCGAGACCGATGCGAGCTGGGCGCTACTCGCTCCGGGCAAGCCGGACAAGGCCAAGCTCGCCGACTACTATTTCCGCGCCACCCACCAGGTGACGGCCGCTGGCAAGCAACTCACCCAGAGCTTCTACGGGCAGACGGTCGAGGCGGCGTATTTCGACGGCTGCTCCAACGGCGGGCGGCAGGCGCTGGTGGAGGCGACGCGGTTCCCGGGCGACTACAACGGCATCATCGCCGGCGACCCTTTCTTCGACATCCGCTCCATCGTGAACGCGGCGCGGCTCGCCAAGCAGCAGCTTTCGCCCGCGACCTACCTCCCGGCGACGCTGCTGCCCACAGTGGACGCAGCCGTCAACGCGAGCTGCGCCAAGACGGACGGCGTGGACGACGGGCTGATCCAGAACCCGGCCGCCTGCTCCTTCGATGCCAACAGCCTCGTCTGCAAGCCCGGCCAGGAGGCGGGCTGCCTCAGCACCGGCCAGGCGGACACGCTCAACGCCTACTTCACCGCGACCCGTAACGCCTTCGGCAGCCTGGTGTATCCCGGCTTCGCCGTCAGCAACCTGGCGACCAGCTCCACCGGGCCGCTCACCGGCGGCGGCGCCGACGTGTGGACCACGGGCCTCGTGCCGCCCACGGACTTCAACGCGGCGGAGCCGTGGGGCAATGCCGGGTTCAGCCCCTCCCCGGTCGGCTACCAGTTCGGCGACCACATCATCCAGGACATCGTCACGCAGGACCCGACGTTCAACATACGCGACTACCCGGTGTCGGCCGACGGCTACATCGGCGACGACACGCTGGCCACCTTCGACGCGCGGACCGGCGCCGGGGACGCCTCCGACCCGGGCGGCTACGCCCGGTTCATCCGGCGCGGCGGCAAGCTGATCATCTACCACGGCTACAGCGACCCGGCGCTCACGCCGTTCCGCACGACCAACCTGTATGACCAGATCGCCGCGGCGCATGGCGGCTACGGCGCGCTGCAGGCGTCCGTGCGGCTGTTCATGGTGCCAGGCATGCAGCACTGCATCGGCGGCCCGGGGCCGAACGTATTCGACACGCTGACGCCGCTCGACGCCTGGGTGCAGGGGGGCACGGCGCCCGCCAGCATCCCCGCCGCGCACTACGTGAACAACGACCCGGCCCAATCGGTGGACCGCACCATGCCGCTCTGCCCCTACCCGACCCAGGCAACGTACGACGGCACGGGAGATGTCAACGCCGCCGGGAGCTGGAGCTGCGCGCCCAACCAGCAGTTGCTGCAGGTCGGGCCGAACGGGGCGCAGGCCGGGGTGGTGGAGCGGTAGGCAGCACCCATGCCGGCGCGTCCCGTCGCGGCGCGCCGGCCTCAGCCTCCTGT
>CAXTUQ010000488.1:386-4779 GCA_964247405.1 uncultured Acetobacteraceae bacterium | reverse complement strand
ATTCCTCCCCGCCGCGTCCGAACACGAAGGGGTCGCCGCCCTTCAAGCGCACGACATGGCGGCCGGCCTGGGCGTGGCGCACGATCAGGGCATTGATGGCCGACTGCGCCAAGGCGTGCCGCCCGCAGCGCTTGCCGACGTCGATCCGCCGCGCGCCGGGCGGGATCAGCGCCAGCACCTCGGGACCGATCAGCTTGTCAAACATCACAACGTCGGCGTCCCGGATCGCCTCGGCGGCGCGCACGGTCAGCAAACCCGCGTCGCCCGGCCCGGCGCCGACCAGGGTGGCCCGTCCGGTCCGGTGCTGTGCCGCGGGCAAGGCGCCCACCATGATGCCCCGCGCCGCCGCCGCGGCTTGGGCCGGCCCGGGCGCCGCAACGCATAGCCGCACGCCGTCGAGGTCGGCCGGGTCGAACGCCCGTCGGTCCAGCCGCAGCCCGCCCTCCGCCGCCAGCGCCTGCGTGCCCGCGTCGGGCGCCGGGTTGACGACGTGCAGCAACGCGCCCTGGCGCAGCAGGAAATCGGCCGCCGCCAGCGCCTGCGTGCCCGCGTCGGGCGCCGGGTTGACGACGTGCAGCAGCGCGCCCTGGCGCAGCAGGAAATCGGCCGCCGCCAGGTCCCCGCCCACCAGCAGCACGCGCAGGCCATGCAGGCTGAGCGTGAAGGGGGCCGGGTCAAGCAGCGAGTTCGTGGGCATCAAGCAGTCTCCTCAAGCGCAGGCACGCAGCACCCAGGGCAGCGCGGGGTCCGCAGCCGCTGCCCTGGGAGTCAAATGGGCATGAAGCCGGCATGGAATAGCCCGCCTGCGCCCCTTTGCGCTCCTTAAAGCAAAGCCCATACCAAATGGGAGGCAGCATCTTTTTTGCATCCGTTTCGGTGGGCAACTCGCCTTTGTTCAACAAAGAGGCATTTGCCCGGCCGGGTCCGTGGGTGGACACCGGGCGGGACGGCGCGATACAGCACGCGCCATGGCCGTACGACACTTGGCATCCCTGTTGGCCGCCCTTTGGCTCACCGGGTGCAGCGTCGCCAACTTCAACATCCCCGGTGCGGCCGGGGACGAGGCCGCCTATGCCGACCGGCACCCCTACTACGCCGAATACTGCGCGCTGTCTCAAATCAAGAAGAAGCCCGGCTTCGGCGCGGACATCCGGGGGGAGATCGGCGGTCACGCGGTGTTCTACCTCAACGGCGCCTGCCGGGCCGGGGGCCTCCCTTATCCGGTGCTGGAAGTCTGCGACGGGGCGGCCGCCCGCCGGACGGCGGGGGCCTGAGCATGAACGCGCACTTCCTGAACGCGAAATGGGTGGCGACGCCGGGCCGCGAGTTCTTCTTCCACGGCGGCCTGCCGCCAAACGCGCCGGTGACGCGCGAAACCTACGCCCGGGTGCAGCAGGAAGCGAAGCGCCTCCGCATCTACGACGGCGTCGTCTTCCACACATGGGTGTTCGCCACCGTGCCGCCCGGCTGGACGCCGGAGGACACGAAATACGAGGTTTCGGTCGCGACCGACTACGCCATCAGCCTCGGACGCGGCCGGTACTGCGCCCGCGTGCCGGTCAGCCGGGCGCAGATGGCGGCGATGGTGGCGTTCCTCAACGAGCAGAACGCGCCATATCGCAGCGGGGCGCAGCAGTTCGAATGGAGCGTGTTCACCGACAACTGCATCCACCTGGCGCACAACGCGCTCGCCGCCGCCGGGCTTTGGGCGCCGTGGCGCATCCACCGTCCGTTCCTGGTCTCGGTGTTCGACTTCCCCACGCCGAAGAACGAGTTCGTCAACCTGATGCGCCGCGTCAACGACCGGCACTTGCTGGATCTGGCGCAGGCCTACCGCGACCCGGCAGCCCGCCGTTCGCTGATGGAATACGGCCGCCTGCCGGCCGGGCCGGGCGCCCTGGCGGAGTCGCGCGGGCCGCAGCGGCCGAACGAGGTGTACGACACCGACCTCAAGCTGATCTTCTACGACGCCCCGCCGTTCGGCCCCTACCAAGGCTGGTTCGACTCGATCTTCAGCGACCCCGCGGAGCTGGACCTCCGTCGGAACGCGGCGGCGTTCACTGCCGCCTACCGGGACGCGGAGGCCGACCGCCGGCCGCTCGGGTGGTGGCAGGAACGCCCGCCCTATGCGGAGGACCCGGCGTTCCCGGCGTTCTATGACAAATTCTACCAATCGGTGGCGCAGGAACGCATGCGGCTGCGGGGCATGGGGCGGCGGCAGCCCATCGCCACGCTGGACTGACACCTTTTTCCGTTAATCCTTTACTTCACCCTGGCGCGCCAGGATGTTGCGGCACGCGGCGACACGGCTATGATCGATACAGGAGCGAACGTGAGCGAACTCAAGGCCGATCCCGTGCTGAACACCCAAGGCCAGACCGCACCCGAGCGGGCCGTGGCCGAGCTGCTGGTCCACACGCTGCAGCTTGAGGTCGCAGCGGACAGCATCGACCCGGACATGCGGCTGTTCGGGGAGGGCCTGGGCCTGGACTCCATCGACGCGCTGGAACTGGCCCTGGCCATCACCCGCGCGTACGGCTTCGAGTTGCGGTCGGACGATGAGCGCAACCACCAGATCTTCGCCTCGCTCCGCAGCCTGACCGGCCACATCGAGGCGCACCGGACCCGGTAGGCATGGCCCGCGTGACGGCATCCGCATCAGGGCCTGACCTCCAGCCGCTGACCGACCGGGCGCCGGGCGCGATCCTGTTCTACCGCCATGGCCGGCCAGTGACCGCTGCCGCCTTCCTGCATGACGCGCTGAGCTTGGCGGAAACGCTGCCGGACGCCGGGCACATGGTCAACTTGTGCTTAGACCGCTACGCCTTCGCCGTCGCCTTCGCCGCAGCACTGCTCCGCCGTCAGCCTTGCCTGCTCACGGGGGATCGGTCGGAGGCCGGGCTGGCGGCGCTGGCAGCGCGGTTTCTCGGCGCCTACGCCGCCATTGATGGCCTCGGGTCCAGCCCACTTCCTGCCTGCCCCGTGCGCCCGGGCGGCGAAGCCCCCGCCGCCGCGCCGCCGGTCCCGTTCATCCCCGCGCGCCAGATCGCCGCAATCGTGTTCACCTCCGGCAGCACCGGAGTCCCGGTGCCGCACAACAAGCCGTGGGGGGCGCTGGCCGCCCGCAGCCGGGCCGCCGCCGTCCAGTTCGCGCTCGACGCGGCCCGCCCGAGCACGGTTGTCGGCACCGTGCCGCCGCAGCACATGTACGGGTTCGAGCTGACCGTGCTGCTGCCGCTCCATGCTCCCGCCGCAAGCTGGTGCGGCCCGGCGTTCTTTCCCGGCGACGTGCACGCCGCGCTGTCCGCCGTGCCGGCCCCGCGAGTCCTGGTCACGACGCCGCTGCAAACCCGCGCCCTGCTGCACGCCGGCACCGGCCTGCCGCCGCTGCAGGCCGCGATCTCCGCCACTGCGCCGCTGGACAACGACCTTGCCGCCGAAGCGGAACGGCGCTGGCAGGCGCCGATGCTGGAGATCTTCGGCGCCACGGAGGTCGGCTCCGTCGCCAGCCGCCGCACCCTGGACGGCGACGCTTGGACCGCCTACCCCGGCGTTTCGATGGAACAGGACTTGGAGGCGACGACGGTTTCGGCGCCCTGGGCCGAACCGGCTGCGCTCGCCGATCATATCGAGGCCCTGGACGTGCGGCGCTTCCGGCTCCTGGGACGCCGGACCGACCTGGTGAAGCTGGGCGGGCGGCGCGCGTCGCTGTCCGGGCTGAACCGCATCTTGACCGGGCTGGACGGGGTGGCGGATGGGGTATTCGTCGTGCCGGGCGACCTGGAGCAGCGGGCCACCGCCCGGCTCATGGCCGTCGTCGTGGCGCCCCGGCGCAGCCCGGACAGCATCCTGGCGGAGCTGCGCGGCCGGGTCGATCCGCTGTTCCTGCCGCGCCGGGTGGTGTGCGTGGACGCGCTGCCGCGGAACGAACTCGGCAAGCTGCCGCAGGGGGCGCTGCTGGCGCTGCTGGCCCGGCACGACGCGACCGCTTGATGCGCCCCCCATGATGCGCCGGGTCGGCGGGTTCCGCATCACGGACGACCACCCGAGCCTGCCGGGCCACTTCCCAGGGCGGCCGGTGGTGCCCGGCGTGGTCTTGCTGGACGCGGCTTTCGCGCTGATCCTGGCGCGGCGGCCGGGCCGCTTGGTGGCCGGCATGCCGTCGGTCAGGTTCACCCGGCCGGTGCAGCCCGGGCAGGAGGTGCTCGTGTCCTGCGATCCCGGCGGCGACCGGGTCGCGTTCGCCTGCACGGTTGAAGGACAGCCGGTGCTGCACGGGTTTATCACGCTGGGCGACCAGCCATGACCCCGGCCGCTGCCTGGGCCGCGCAGCCGGAGCGGGGCAGCGGGACACTGCTGCGTGCGGCGCTGTGGTGCACGCTGCGCGCCGGGT
>CAXTUQ010000488.1:0-376 GCA_964247405.1 uncultured Acetobacteraceae bacterium | reverse complement strand
GCTGCTGCTGCCGATCACCGCGTGGTTCCTCCTGACCTCCGGCCGTGCCCGGGCGGCGTCGCGCGACTACCTGCGCCGGGCGCTTGGCCGCCCGGCCCGGAGGCGCGACGTGGCGCGGCATTTCCACACCTTCGCCTGCGCCGTGCTGGAACGCGTGTTCCTCCTCGCCGGCCGGACCCACGGCTTCCGCATCGACACGGAGGGGCTGGAGCACCTGGCCGCCATTGTCGCCAGCGGGCAGGGCTGCATCCTGCTCGGCGCCCACCTCGGCAGCTTCGAGGCGTTGCGCATCCTCGCCCGGCGCTCCCCCGTGCCCATCCGCGCGCTCATGTTCCGCGACAACGAGGGCGCGCTCACCCGCGTGCTGGAGGGCATC
>CAXTUQ010000487.1:466-4787 GCA_964247405.1 uncultured Acetobacteraceae bacterium | reverse complement strand
GCGGCGCCGCACTGCGCGGGAGCCTGGCGCAGACCGGCGTGACCCCGCGCCATGCCCAGGACCTGCTGGCCGCGTTCCGCCAGGACGCGACCAAGCGCCGCTACGCCAGTTGGGAGGAGCTGCACGACTACTGCCGCCTGTCCGCCATGCCAGTCGGCCGCTACGTGCTGGACCTGCACGGGGAGGACCCGGCCACCCACGCCCCATCCGACCCGCTCTGCGCCGCCCTGCAAGTGCTGAACCACTTACAGGACGGCGCCAAGGACCTGGCGGCGCTTGACCGCTGCTATCTCCCGGAGGACATGCTGGCCGCATCTGGAAGCAGCGTTTCCGACCTGGCCGGGCCGGCGGAAACGCCGGGGCTGCGGGCGGTGTTCAACCAATTGCTCGGCCATGTGGACCAACTGAACACGGAGGCCGCGGACCTGCCGCGCCAAACGCGCGACCGCCGCCTGCAGATGGAGATCGCCGTCATCCTGGGGCTGTCCCGCCGGCTGGCCCGGCGCCTGCGCCGCGGCGACCCGGTGGCGGGCCGGGTCAAGCTGCGGAAATCCGACGCAGCCCTCAGCCTGCTTGCGGCGCTGCGGTGGGCGGCATGACCCCGCTCGGCGCCGCGGCGTCCGACTTGCAGGAGGTCGAGGCGCTGGTGCAACGTGCCGGCACTTCATTCTACCGCGGCATGAAGGTCTTAGCGGCGGACCGGCGGGCGGCGATGTACGCGATCTACGCCTTCTGCCGCATGGTGGACGACGTGGCGGACGAGCCGGGACCGCCGGGCGAGAAGATCGCCGGCCTGGCGGCATGGCGCGGCCGGATCGCCGGGCTGTATGCCGGGCGCGCGGAAGACGCCGTGACTCGCGTGCTGCTGCCGGCCGTCCAACGCTACGCGCTGCGCCAGGATGATTTCATGGCGGTGATCGACGGCATGCAGATGGACGCGGAAAGCGTCATCGTCGCGCCAGGCCTCGCGGAACTGGACCTGTATTGCGACCGGGTGGCCGCCGCGGTCGGCCGCTTGTCGGTCCGCGCCTTCGGCGACGCCTCCCCGGCCGCCGACGAGGTGGCGTGGCATCTGGGCCGCGCCCTGCAGCTCACCAATATCTTGCGCGACGTGGCGGAGGACGCGGCGCGCGGGCGGCTTTACCTGCCGCGGGAATGGCTGCGCGATGCCGGCGTGCCGGCGAACCCGGCGGCGGCGCTGCGCCACCCGGGCCTGCCCGCCGTCTGCGCCCGCATGGCGGCGGACGCGCGCCGGCATTTCACCGAGGCCCACGCCGCCATGCGCCGCTGCGCCCCCCGCGCGATGCGCCCGGCACGGCTTATGGGCGCGTCCTACGCCGCCTTGCTGCACCGGCTGGAACGCCGCGGCTGGACGCGGCTGGAGCAGCCCGTGCGCGTGCCGAAGTGGCAGAAGCTGCTGATCGCCCTTAGATACGCGGCATGAATTTACCGTCACCTGTCCATGTCATCGGCGCCGGCCTCGCCGGGCTGTCCGCCGCGATGGCGCTGGTGGAGCGCGGGGTGCGCGTCACGGTGCACGAGGCCGGGCCGGCCGCCGGGGGCCGCTGCCGCTCCTATTTCGACCGGGAGCTGGGCTGCCGGCTCGATAACGGCAACCATTTATTGCTATCCGGCAACCGCGGCGCTTATGCCTTCCTGGACCGGGTGGGCGCCCGCGGCACCATGGCCGGGCCGGACGCCCCGGTGTTCCCCTTCATGGACCTCGCCACCGGCGAGCGTTGGACCGTCCGCCCGAGTCGGGGTCGGCTGCCCTGGTGGCTGCTCAGCCGCGGCCGCCGGGTGCCCGGCGCGCGGCTGCGGGAGTTCCTGCCCGTCGCGATGCTCCGCCGCCGTGGCCCGGATGCCACGGTGGCCGGCGTGTTGCGGCCCAATGTCTCACAGCCGGGCGAGCTGTACCGCCGCCTGCTGGAGCCGCTCGCGATCGCGGCGCTGAACACCCCGCCCGAAACGGCCAGCGCCACGCTGCTGGGTGTGGTCATGGAGGAGAGCCTGGCGCTGGGCGGCGCCGCCTGCATCCCGGCCTTTCCGCGCGACGGGCTGTCCGAAAGTTTCATCGACCCGGCGGTGGCATGGCTGGCCCCCCGCGGCGCGGCGGTGCGGCGCGGCCGCCGGATCAGCAGCCTTGGCTTCACGGACGGCCGGGCGACGGCGATCGGCGACCAGCCGGTGGCGGAGGGCGAAGCGGTGGTCGTCGCGGTCCCGGCCTCCGTCGCCGCCACGCTGGTGCCGGGGTTGGTGGTGCCGGACCGGTTTGAGGCCATCCTGAACGTGCATTTCCGCTGTGACGCCGACCCGGGGGAAGCCGGGTTCACCGGGCTGATCGGCGGCACGGCCGAATGGGTGTTCGTGAAGCCCGGCGTCGTCAGCGTCACCATCAGCGCCGGCAACCGCCGGGCGGACGCGCCGGCGGACGCGCTGGCGGCGGAAGTTTGGCAGGACGTGCGCGCCGTGTTGCGCCTGCCGGAGGCCATGCCCCCCTGGCGCGTGGTGAAGGAAAAGCGCGCGACCTTCGCGGCCACGCCGGAGCAGGACCGCCGGCGCCCCGCGGCCCGGACCCGCTGGCCGAACTTGGCGCTGGCGGGGGACTGGACTGCCACCGGCTTGCCCGCGACCATCGAAGGTGCCATCAGATCAGGTTGCGATGCAGCATCCACCCTTATGGCCGCGTGACCCGAGTCAACAGGACCCCATGCCGAGTGACAGCCTGACCCGCCCTTATGCCTATCAGCTTGAGGACGACGCCCTTGAGCACGCCATCCGCCGCGCTGCCGCGACCCTCGCCGGGCAGCAGCGCGCTGATGGGCATTGGGTGTTCGAACTGGAGGCCGACGCGACGATCCCCGCCGAGTATGTGCTTCTTGAGCACTACTTGGACCGAATCGACGGCCCGCTGCAAGAAAAAATTGGAGTGTATCTTCGGCGCATCCAGGGCGAGCACGGCGGCTGGCCGCTGTTCCATGACGGGCCGTTCGACCTGTCAGCCAGCGTGAAGGCGTACTACGCGCTGAAGGCCATCGGCGACCTGCCGAGCGCCCCGCACATGGCGCGCGCCCGCGTCGCCATCCTGGCCGCCGGCGGGGCGGAGCGCACCAACGTCTTCACCCGCATCCAGCTCGCGCTGTTCGGCCAGGTGCCCTGGCGGGCCGTGCCGGTCATGCCGGTCGAGATCATGCACCTGCCGCAGTGGTTCTTCTTCCACCTGTCCAAGGTGTCGTACTGGTCCCGCACCGTGCTGGTGCCGCTGCTCGTGCTGATGGCGCTGCACCCGCGCGCCCGCAACCCGCGTCACGCCGAGGTGCCGGAACTGTTCTGCACGCCGCCCGGCCAGGTGCGCGACTGGATACGCGGCCCGTACCGCTCCGCCTGGGGATACGTGTTCAAGGCGGTGGACAGCGTCGTGCGCGCCGTCGAGCCGGCTTTTCCCAAGGTGGTCCGCGCCCATGCCATCGAGGACGCGGTCGCCTTCGTGGCCGAGCGCCTGAACGGCGAGGACGGCCTGGGCGCCATCTACCCAGCCATGGCGAACACCGTGATGATGTTCGACGCGCTCGGCTACCGCCCCGACTACCCGGACGCGGCCACGGCCTGGAGCGCAGTGCGGAAGCTGCTGGTGGTGACGGACACGGAAGCCTATTGCCAGCCCTGCCTGTCGCCGATCTGGGACACGAGCCTCGCCGGCCATGCCGTCGCGGAGGCAGAGAACGCCGCGATGCCGGGCATCGACGCCGCCTGCGCCTGGCTCGCGGAGCGGCAGGTGACGGTGCTGCGCGGCGACTGGGCGCTGTCCCGGCCCGACGCGCCGCCCGGCGGGTGGGCGTTCCAATACGAGAACCCGCATTACCCCGACGTGGACGACACCGCCGTGGTCGGCATGTTGCTGCACCGCAACGGCGACCCGGCCCACGCGGCGAACGTGAACCGCGCCCGGGACTGGATTCTGGGCATGCAGAGCCGCAACGGCGGCTGGGGCGCGTTCGACGCGGACAACAACCACGACTTCCTCAACCACATCCCGTTCGCCGACCATGGCGCGCTGCTGGACCCACCGACGGCCGACGTGACCGCGCGCTGCGTGTCGTTCCTGGCGCAGCTCGGCCATACGGCGGAGGAGCCGGCGATGGCCCGCGCCATCGCCTACCTCCGCGCCGATCAGGAGCCGGACGGGAGCTGGTTCGGGCGGTGGGGCACCAACTACATCTATGGCACCTGGTCCGTGCTGTGCGCGCTCAATGCCGCCGGCGTGCCGCATGACGACCCGGCGATGCGGCGGGCGGTGGCATGGCTTGCCTCGGTCCAGCGC
>CAXTUQ010000487.1:0-456 GCA_964247405.1 uncultured Acetobacteraceae bacterium | reverse complement strand
CGACGGCGGCTGGGGCGAGGACGAGGAAAGCTACGCCGCCAGCGCCCCCGGCGAGTACCGTGCCAGCACGCCGTCGCAGACCGCGTGGGCCATGCTGGGCCTGATGGCGGCCGGGGAAACCGGCCCGGCCGTGGACCGCGCCGCCCAATACCTGGCCCGCACCCAGCGGGAAGATGGGGAATGGGACGAGCTGCCCTATACCGCGGTCGGATTCCCGCGGGTGTTCTACCTGCGCTACCACGGCTACCGGCTGTTCTTCCCGCTGCTGGCGCTGGCGCGGTTCCGCAACCTGCGGCACGGCAACAGCCGCCGGGTCAGCTTCGGGTTCTGAACGCTGACGCCGGAGCGCCCGGTCGCCCCCCCGGTCGGCATCGTCACCGGGCTTGAGGCGGAGGCGCGGATCGCCCGACGCCTCGGCCCGGTCGAGGTCGGCGGCGGCGGGGCCGAGGGCGCGGC
>CAXTUQ010000486.1:0-4787 GCA_964247405.1 uncultured Acetobacteraceae bacterium | reverse complement strand
GCCGATGGGCGGCACATCGCGCGGGAGGCCGTGGCGGCGCGCTATGCGGCAACCTTGCGGCGGCTCATAGCGGCTTGAGCGCCCTGATGGTCCAGATCGGCCAAATCTCGCGCTGCAAGCTGACCTCCTCGATCACCGCATGGTCCGGCATGATCTCGCGCCAGATCGCGAGCTTGGACAATCCGTCGCGCAGGTTGCACTCCGCCATGGAGATCAGCAGGACGCCGCCGGGCCGCAGGCTCCCGTGCAGCCGGCGCAGGAACTCGCCCGGCCCCACGAAGTAGTTCAGCGCCTCGTTGATGACGATGATGTCGAACCGCTCGTCGAACGCCAGGGTGGCCGCGTCGCCGGCGACGAACCGCGTCTGCGCGTCCGCAAGCTCCGCCTCCGCACGGGCGATGGCGGTTTGCGAGATGTCCACGCCCAAGTACCGTTCGTAGCCGCCCCGGCGCATCGCGCGGCACAGCAACCCGGTGCCGCAGCCGATCTCCAGGACGGAGCCGCCGGGCTTGAGCCGTTCCCGCCACTCCGCGACGATGGCGTGCCGGGCGGCCTCCGTCATGCCGGTCAGGAAGTCCCAATGGCCGGCGTCATACTGGTCTTCCCATACCGACGCATCCACGCGGTCGTGCGGGCGCTTCTTCGATATGCGTTGCAGGAGGTGCTCGACTGACGGGAACTGGCGCGCGCCGTGCAGCAGGACCGCCTTCAGCCGTTCCCTGTCCACCATGCCGTCACTTCCCCCAATGCGCGTCGAAGAAGGCGGCGATCTCCTCGAACGCCTCCTTGGTTTCCGGCGTGCGGTCGTCGCGGATGTAGTGCGCGTGCGACTGGCCCTCGAACACTTGCAGCGCCGCGTCCACCCCGGCGGCGCGCAGCTTGCGATGCACCCGCACGGTGTTGCTCAGCAGCAGGTCGCGCGTGCCCGTGGTCAGAATGGTGGGCGGGAAGCCGTGCATGTCGCCATAGATGGGGGACAGCATAGGGTCGCCGAGGTCGTGGCCCTGGGCGTAGAACCGGGCGGCGGCGTCGCAGAACCCGTCGGGCGAGACCAGCACGTTGTCCACCAGCGCGTTGGTCTGGAACGTGTCGCCCACCCCCGTCACGTCCGACATCGGCGTGCCCGGCGCGATGGCCGCCGGCAGCGGCAGTCCTTCATGTTTCGCCCGCAGCACCATCTCCAACGTCAGCGCGCCCCCGGCGGACGCGCCGAAGATCGCCATGTTCTTCGGGTCCGCCTGCTTCAGCGCCGCCTTCCACACCGTCATCGCGTCGTCGAGCGCGGCCGGGAAGTAGGCGTCGGGCGGCATCCGGTAGTCCACCGCGATCACCTTGAAGCGCCCGAACCCCGCCATGAGCACCGCCTCCGGCAACGCCGCCTCGCCGGGATTGAGCACGTAGCAGCCGCCGTGCACGTGGATCAGCAGGCGGCTGAGATGCTCCGGCGGCATCGCCTCCGGCGTCAGGACGAACACCTTGACGCCGTCCATGACCGTGGAGTCCATCTTGACGTGCAGGCGCTCCAGCATCCCCGGCACGTTCTGCGCCACGGCGGCGGCGCCGGTTTGGGCGAGCGCCCGCCAGCCCTCCGGCGTGGACGGCGGGCGGTCCCAGTCCTTGCGGAGCGGCATGGCGATCAATGCCTGCGCCTCCGGGCTGACGTCGCCCGGCACCGGCAGGCTGCGCGCCGGCACGTCGCGCGGCGGCAGCGCCATCTGCGCCAAGGCGGCGGGTGCCGTGGCCCCGGCTGCCATGGCCATGAGCAGCGCCGCGGCGGCGCGTCGGATCGAGGGTGTCGGCATGGGCGCTCCCTTCGGCGATTCAGCGCGCCGGGTCAACTGGCGGCAGGTCCACCCGCACGGTGTCCAGCAGGCCCGGCACGGCGGGGAAGCGGGCCAGCACCAGCGGGTCGTGCCCGGGGATCACGTGGTCCGGCCCGTCCGCCAGCTCCTCGCAGGTGCGCCAGCCTTCCGCCATGGCGAGCACGTCGGCCACCAGGGGGAACGGGTTGCGGGTGCGGATGTTGGCCCAGTAATGCGCGGCGTCCGATGCCAGCACGACCCATCCGCGCGCCGTCCGCACCCGCACCACCTGCAGGCCGCCGGAGTGCCCGCCCACCAAATGCAGCGTGATGCCCGGCGCCAGCGTGGCCGTGCCGTCATGGAAGCGCACGCGGTCGGCGAAGACGTGGCGCACCGCGTTCAGCACGTCGTCGAGATCAACCGGCAGGCGCAGCGCCCGATGGCACATGGGCCGCCCGGTCGAGTAGGCCATCTCCTTGTCCTGCAAATGGAACGTGGCCGCCGGGAAGGCGTCGAGGCAGCCGGCGTGGTCGTAGTGCAGGTGTGTCAGCACCACGTCCGCGACCGTGGCAGCGTCGATGCCGGCGGCGGCCAGGGCGGCGGCCGGGCTGCGCATCAGGGTGCGCCCACGCCGTGCCGCGGCTTCGGGGCCGAAGCCCGTGTCCACCACAACGCAGCGCCCGCCGCCCCAGATCGCCCAAACGAAGTAGTCGATCGGCATGGGCGAGGCATGGTCGTCCGGCAGCAGGAGGTTGGCGGATGCCGGGCGCTCGGCCTGCGTGGCGTAGCGCAACGCCAGGATTTCGTAGGTGGGTATCTCGATCATGCCGTCCCGCGCCCCTTTGCACAGTCTCCCATAATGCCGGACCATGCCCTAACGTCCGCCGGGCAACCAGGGCCGGGGGACGCCATGACGGATGATTTGGGCAAGAACACGCTGCCGCCGGTCGGCTTCGTCGGCATCGGCAACATGGGCTGGCCGATGGCGGCACGTCTGGTCGAGGCCGGGTTCGCGGTGCAGGTGGCGGACGGACGGCGGGCGCAGGTGGACGCCTTCGTGCAGCAGGTGGGCGGCGCGGCGGCGGACAGCTTGCCTGCGCTCGCTGAAGCCAGCGACCTGATCGTCACGGTGCTGCCCACCAGCGCCGCGGTCGGCGCCGTGCTGGACGAGTTCCTCCCGCACCTGCGGCCCGGCGCCCTCGTGCTCGACATGACCAGCGGCGAGCCGGCCGCGACCCGGCGCCTCGCCGCCCGCGTGGCGGAGGCCGGCGGCGTCATGGTGGACGCGCCGGTGTCGGGCGGCGTGTCGCGGGCGCGCACCGGGCAGCTCGCGATCATGGCGGGCGGCGACGATGCCGCCATCGAGCGCGCCAGCACAGCGCTGGAGGCCATGGGCAGCTCCCTGCTGCGCACCGGCGGCGTCGGCACGGCGCACGCGATGAAGGCGCTGAACAACCTGGCGAGCGCCGGGTCGTTCCTGATCGGGATCGAGGCGCTGCTGATCGGCCGGCGCTTCGGCCTGGACCCGGGCGTGATGGTCGATGTGCTGAACGCGTCCACCGGCATGAGCAACAGCTCGCAGAAGAAGTTCCGCCAGTTCGTGCTGTCCCGCCGCTTCGACAGCGGCTTCAGCCTGGACCTGATGGTGAAGGACGTCGGCATCGCGCTTGAGGTGGCCCGCGGCACCGGCACCGCCGCCCCGTTCGCGGCGCTGTGCCGGGAGCTTTCGGCCGCGGCCCAGGCCCTGCTCGGACCCGGCGCGGACCACACGGAGTTCGCCAAGCTGTCGGAGCGCCTGGCCGGCAGCGAGCTTATTCTGGATGAAAGCCCAGATGCGCCCGCATCCGGAGCTTGAGCGCCGCGCCGTCCCGCATCGGCAGGGCGCGCGGCACCTCCTCCGGCGCGATGCGCAGGACGGCGAAGCGCGGGCCGCCCTCGATCGACGAGAGGCCGGGGCGGAGCGCCGCGATGCCGTGGAGGTCCGACGCTTCCGCCACCGAGGCAAAGCCCGCCGCCTTTGCCACGCCGCAGAGATCGACGCCCAGCGCGGTGTGGCTTTCCTGCATCCCGGTCTCGCCGTAGCGCCCGTTGTCCAGCACGGCGATGCCGAGGTTGGCCGGGCGGCGCGCGCCGATGGTGGCCAAGCCGCCCAGGCCCATCAGCATCTCGCCGTCCCCGGTGACGACCAGGACCGGGCGCGCCGGCTGCGCCAAGGCGAGGCCCAGCCCGACCAGCACAGCACCGCCCATCGCGCCCCACAAGTAGAAATTGCCGTCGTGGTCGCCGGCCGCGAACACGTCGTAGCCGGGCGACCCCAGGCCGCACACCACCAGGGCGGCGCCACGCCCGTCCAGCAGCGCCCGCACCGCGGCCCGGCGGTCCAACCCGGTCATTTCGCCACCCATAGCTTGCGCCCCAACATGCGCTGCGACAGCAGCACCGCGACCGCCTGATCCCCGTCGAACGCCGCCGCCGCCGCGGCCTCCACGGTGGGCGCCGCGTCCGCCGCCCCGTCCACCCGCAGCACCGTGACCCCCATGGCCGCCAGCACCGCCGGCACGGCAGTGCCCATGGGAACCTGCCACGGGTTGAATTCCGCCCATTCGCCGCGCATCGTCACCACCGCGAGCAGCGGGAAGCGGCAGCTCGCCATCAGGGACAGCATGTTGACGCAGTTGCCCACGCCGCTCGACTGCATCAGCAGCACGGCGCGCTGCCCGCCAAGCCCGGCGCCGGCCGCCATGGCGACGCCCTCCTGCTCGGTGGTCAGCACGGTGGCGGCGACGCCCGGGTCGGCGCGCAGCAGCTCGATCAAACGCGACAGCCCGGCATCCGGCACATAGAACGCCTGCCGGATGCCGGCCCGCTGCAGCACGGCGTGGACCTCCGTCGGCCAGGAGGGGGAGGGGTCTTCTTGCATCGGTTGCCTCGACGGGGGTCTGCCCATGCGCTTCCTCTCGCGGTTATGCCGGTGTAGCCCGGGGG
>CAXTUQ010000485.1:424-4806 GCA_964247405.1 uncultured Acetobacteraceae bacterium | reverse complement strand
CTGCATCACCCGGACGGAGCTGGACGGCAGCGTCACCGTGCTGGCCGACCGCTACGGGGGCCGCCGGCTGAACTCTCCCAACGACATCGTTTGCGCGTCCGACGGGGCGATCTGGTTCACCGACCCGCATTACGGCATCAACACGGATTACGAAGGCGGCAAGCAGGAGCCGGAACTGCCGCCGACGCTCTACCGGCTTGATCCGCGCGACGGCAGCCTGCGGGTGATGGCGGACAATTTCGCCGGGCCGAACGGGCTGTGCTTCTCGCCCGACGAGCGGCGGCTATACGTATCGGAAAGCGGGGCGCAGTTCGCGCCCGACCCGGTGCAGCATATCCGGGTGTTCGACGTGCTGGACGGCGGCGCCCGGTTGTCGGAGGGCCGCGTGTTCCATACGGTCGCGCCGGGTTTCGCCGACGGCTTCCGCTGCGACGAGGACGGCAATCTCTGGAGCAGCGCCGCCGACGGGGTGCATTGCATCGCGTCCGACGGCACCCTGCTGGGCCGCATCAAGGTGCCGTTCACGGTGGCAAACGTCGTTTTCGGCGGGCGCAACCGGGCGCGGCTGTTCATCTGCGCCTCCCATACCCTGTTCGCGATCTATACCAACACGCGCGGCGCCGCGCGGCCTTGAGGTGCCCGGCTTGAGATGAACGAGCTTTGGACCTCCCTCGCCCGCGTGCGCGCGGACGTGGTGCTGGCGGTTGGCCTCGTGGCCGCGGTGCTCGTGACCCTGCACGTCCTGCTGCGCAAGCGGGAGGTGGCGTCGTCGGCCGGCTGGATCGGCTTCGCCTGGTTCGCCCCGGTCATCGGCGGCATCAGCTACTTCCTGCTCGGCGTGAACCGGGTGCAGCGCCGCGCCCGGCGCTTGCGCCCAACTGCCGACCGGCGCGGCAGCCGTGCCGCCTGGCCCTCCCCCACCGAGGACGACCACCTGGACCCGCTGGAGCGCGGCATCGGGCGCATCACCGGGCGGGCCGTGATGCCGGGCAACGCCGTGCAGATCTACCGCGACGGCGACGAGGCCTACCCGGCCATGCTGGCGGCCATCGGCGCGGCGAAGCGCAGCGTGGGCCTGTCGTCCTACATCTTCCGGAATGACGCCTGGGGCGGCCGGTTCATCGAGGCGCTGGCCGCGGCGCAGGGCCGGGGCGTCGCGGTGCGCGTGCTGATCGACGGCATCGGCGGCGGCTGGCTGCTGTCCCCGGCCTACCGCCGGCTGCGCCACCGGGGCGTGCCGGCCGCACGCTTCCTGCATTCGCCGCTGCCCTGGCGCATGCCGTTCCTCAACCTGCGCTCGCACAAGAAGATTTTGGTGCTGGACGGGTCGGTCGGCTTCACCGGCGGCATGAACATCGCCGACGCAAACGTCATGGCCACCCGCCCAAAGGCGCCGGTGCAGGACACCCATTTCCGGGTTGAAGGCCCGGTTGCCGGCCAACTGACCGAGGCATTCGCGCAGGATTGGAGCTTCGCCACGGACGAGGACCTGGACGGCGAGGCCTGGTTCCCGGACGTGACGCCCCACGGCGCGGCGCCGTCCAGGGTGATCGACTCCGGCCCGGACGAGGACTTGGAGAAGATCGAGTTCGCCCTGCTGCAGGCCGTCGCCTGCGCGCGGGAAAGCATCGCGGTGATGACCCCCTACTTCCTGCCGGACGAGCGGCTGACGACGGCGCTCGCCTTGGCGTCAATGCGTGGGGTCGCGGTTGATGTCGTGATCCCTGAAAGCAGCGACCACATCTTCATGGACTGGGCCACCCGCGCCAACATCGGGCCGCTGCTGAAGGACGGGGTGCGGATCTGGCGATGCCCGCCGCCGTTCCGCCATTCCAAGGTCACGGTGGTCGATGGCGAATGGTGCCTGGTCGGCAGTTGCAACTGGGACATCCGCTCCTTCCGGCTCAACTTCGAGCTGTGCCTAGAGATCTACGACCGTGGCCTGGCCGAAGCGCTCACGGCGCTGATGCAGGCCAGCCGCGGCCCGGCGCTGACGGAGGCGGAGCTTGACGCCCGCACGGTGCCGGTGCGGCTGCGCGACGCCGCCGTGCGGCTCATGCTGCCCTACCTGTGAACGCCGGGCCGACCGGGAGCGGTCAGGCTTTCGACCCCTTCGGCTCGGCCCGCATCGCACCGGCCAGGCGCGGCATGTCCCGCTTCTGCCGCGTGGGGGCAAACCAGTGCTGCAAGCGGTCGAGGTACAGGTAGATGACCGGCGTGGTGTAGAGCGTCAGCACCTGGCTGAGCGCGAGGCCGCCCACCATGGCGAACCCCAGCGGCTTTCTCAGCTCCGACCCGGCGCCGCTTTCCAGCATCAGCGGCAGGCCGGACAGCAGCGCCGCCATCGTGGTCATCAGGATCGGCCGGAAGCGCAGCAAACAGGCCTGGCGAATCGCCTGGAGCGGCTCCGCCCCCTCGTTCCGCTCGGCATTGATCGCGAAGTCAACCAGGATGATGCCGTTCTTCTTGACGATGCCGATCAGCAGGATAATGCCGACGATGGCGATCACCGTCAGGTCGTAGTGGAACGCCAGCAGCATCAGCAGCGCGCCCACCCCCGCGGACGGCAGGGTGGACAGGATCGTCAGCGGCAGGATGTAGCTCTCGTACAGGATGCCCAGGATGATGTACACGGCAACCAGCGCCGCCAGGATCAGCAACGGCTGCGACCGCAGCGAGCTTTGGAATGCCTGCGCCGTGCCTTGGAACGCGCCCGCCACCGTGGACGGCACGCCCAGCTCCGCTGTCGCCCGCTGGATGGCGGTGACGGATTCGCCGAGCGATGCGCCGGCTTTGAGGTTGTAGGAGATCGTGACCGACGGGAACTGGCTCTGGTGGTTCACCACCAAAGGTTGCACCGGCGCCGTGTCAAGCCGCACGAAGGTCGAGAGCGGCACCATCCCGCCCGACATGGTGCGGACGTAAAGCTGCCGCAGGGTGTCGAGCGTTTCCTGCTGGTTCGGCGTTACCTCCAGGATCACGTAGTAAGCCTTGAGCGGCGTGAAGTACTGCGTCACCTCCCGCTGCCCGAACGCGTCGTCAAGCGTCGCGTCGATGGTGCCGGGCTGGACGCCGAACCGCGCGGCCTCGTCCTTGTCATAGGCGAGCGTCGCCGTCAGGCCGGCGGAAGCGGCATCGGACGTGACGTCGGCGAGGCCCGGAATGGCGCGCAGCTTGTCCAGCACCCGCGGCGCCCAGGTGTTCAGCTCGTCGCCGTCGGGATCGGACAAGGTGTACTGGTATTGGGTCCGCGACAGCCGGCCGCCCACGCTCACGTCCTGCGCCGGCTGCATGAACAATCGGATGCCCTCGACGCCCTGCATCTTCTGGCTGAGCCTTGCCACGACCTGGGTCGCGTTCTCGTTGCGCTCGCTCCAGGGTTTCAGGGAGATGTACAGCCGGCCGTTGTTCGCCGTCTGCCCGCCGGCGCCGGCGCCGACGGAGGAGGTGACGCCCGCCACCGCCGGGTCCTGGCCCACCAGCGCGTTCACCTTCTGCTGCAGGCGCTGCATCCCCTGGAAGGATATGTCCTGCGCCGCGTCGGTGATGCCGATGATGATGCCGGTGTCCTGCACCGGGAAGAACCCCTTGGGGATGATGATGAACAGCCCGACCGTGCTGGCGACGGTGGCGATGAACACCAGCAAAGTCACGAACTGGAAGCGCAGCGCCACGTCCAGCGTGCGCTCATAGAAGCGCAGCATCGCGTCGAACACCGCCTCGACCGCCTTGTAGACCCGCCCGTGCTCCCGTTCCTCGTGGGACAGGAAGCGCGACGCCATCATGGGCGTGAGCGTGAGGGAGACCATGGCGGACACGGCGATAGTGATGGACACCGTCACCGCGAACTCGCGGAACAGCCGTCCGACGATGCCGCCCATCAGCAGCAGCGGGATGAACACCGCGATCAGGCTGATGCTGATGCTGACGATGGTGAAGCCGATCTCGCCCGCGCCTTTCAGCGCCGCATCCATCGGCGACAGCCCGTCCTCGACGTAGCGGACGATGTTCTCCAGCATGACGATGGCGTCATCGACCACGAAGCCGACGGCGATGGTGAGGCCCATCAGGCTGAGGTTGTCGAGGCTGAACCCGCAAAGGTACATGACGCCCAGCGTGCCGACCAGCGCGATCGGGATGGTGATGCTGGGGATCACCGTCGCCCAGACGTTGCGCAGGAAGATGAAGATGACGCCGACGACCAGGGCAATCGACAGCGCCAGCGTGAACTCGACATCGTCCACGGAGGCGCGGATGGTCTGCGTGCGGTCGGACACGATGTCCACGCGCACGTCTGCCGGCACGCTGCGCACAAGCTGCGGCAGCCTGGCCCGGATCGCGTCCACCGTGTTGATCACGTTGGCGCCGGCCTGCTTGAACAC
>CAXTUQ010000485.1:0-414 GCA_964247405.1 uncultured Acetobacteraceae bacterium | reverse complement strand
GCCGGCTTGTTGTCCTGCCAGGCCGTCAGCTCGCGGTTCTGCGGCCCGTCGATGGCCTTGCCCACGTCCCGCACCCGCACGGCGCCGCCGTCGCGGTAGGAGATGATGGCGTTGTTATATTCCTCAGCTTTGGTGCGCTGGTCGTTGGAGTAGATCGTGTAGGACTGGGTCTTGCCGTCCACAGAACCCTTCGGCTGGTTCGCGGTGGATTGGGTCAGGACATTGCGCACGTCCTCCAGCGTGAGGCCGAGGCCGGCGAGGCGGGCCGGGTCCACCTGCACGCGCACCGCCGGCGTCTGCTGCCCGCCGACCAGCACCTGGGACACGCCGGTCACCTGGCTGAGCTGCTGCGCCAGGATGTTCTCCGCCGCCGCGTCCACCTCCGCCGCGCACCGCGCCCGGGCTACGTCGAGT
>CAXTUQ010000484.1:0-4807 GCA_964247405.1 uncultured Acetobacteraceae bacterium | reverse complement strand
GACGTCCTGCGCCTGACGCGGCGTGCCCAGAAAGGCCAGGATCGCGTCGCGGATCGGCTGCGGCCGCCAGCTGCAGGGCGCCGACGGGGGGGCCGCCGGCACGCCGGGCACGGCACGCGGCCGTCCGGTGGCAACGTAGAGCCCCCGTCCGGCCTTTGCGGCCTGCCCGGTGCAGACCAGTGCATCCACCCGGCTCCGCACGAGGCCATGCGGCACGCCGGTGTGCCGGGCGACCTCGCCGATGCGCCGGGGGACGGCCAGGAACGCCAGGATGATGCGGCCGAGGCGGGCCGGGTCGTCGATCCTCGCCTGCGCCTCCGGAACCGCCCCGTAGCGGCCGTTGCCCACCTCGACCGCGGCGCCCGTCCGCACCAGCTTGCCGAGCGCCCTGTGCACGGCCCAGGGATCGCAGCCGACGATCTCCCTGATCTCGGCCCTGCTCTTCGGCCCCGACGCCAGGCAGGCCAGCACTTCTCTTGCGAGGTCGCCCCTTTCCCGGGCGGCTAGGGGCAGAACGGCCGGCACCGGCGATGCGACGCGCGGTCCGGCGGCTTGCGGCTTGGTGATGGTCCTCATGGCGGTCTCCCGATGGTTTGCCGGCCCACCATGGGACCGTCCGGCGCGAATGCGGCCGGCTTTCCCGTATACCCGCCGCGGGCCGGTTCAGGCCGGTCCCCCGCGGCGGATCTCGGCGATGGGCCGGTTCTCCCCGGCCAAGGCGACCCCGGCGAACGCCGTCTGCCGCGGGCGTGGGCGGCCTGGCGCACGCCAGCGTTCAAGGACCGACAACTTCCGGTCGCGGCGCGCCCGCCGGCGCCGTCGTCGCATCGGCGCGCATCAGCACGATGCCCCGCTCGGACAAGGCATCCAGAATCCATTGCAGCCAATAGATGCCGACGCCCTCGGCGACCTCGCGCCCGACGTTGTGATGGCGCTCGCGCGGCGGGACAAGGACAGAGCACCAGAGATGTCTGGCATCGACCAAGGCCTGCTCCAGTGCAGCGACCTCTTCGCTGGAAAGCTGGGCAGGCCCTGCGCCAGGTGCCTTCGTGAACGCCAGGCCCAGGGCCGCGGCCCGGTCCTCGATCGCCATCAGCAGGTGCTCGTAGTAGCGCCGGTTGACGTATTGATCGACGTGCGCGGCCTCGGCGAAGAGCGTGGAGGGACGGAACGCAGCCTGCTTCTCCCCAGGCAGGGAAGCGGCCATGTCGATTTCGGAAAAGCGGGAGCGGTCGTGCATGCTGTTCCCTCTGGAATGGCGGGTGCCGCCAAGGTGGATGCGTCGGGCGCGAACGGGAAACCACGGCCAGACATGCCGAGCCGAGTGCTGGCCTTTGCTGGTCCATCGGCGTCTTCCGTGCGCCCGGGAACGAAGGTGCGAGGGGACGGCGCGAACGGGAAACCACGGCCGCCGTCGGTCGGCACCGGGGCGGGACGGTCCTGCGCAGCATGTGCGGCGTGCTTGCCCCCGGCCCTGTGTTCAGGAGGCAGGCCGACATTCCGATTGAAGAAAGAGGTTGCGCGCCATCGCACGATGCCGCACGCAACCGGCATGTCCGATGCCCATCACCCTGCGGGCGACCCGGTGACGCCAGGATACCCGCCCTACGACCGCCCGCCCCGCCAAGCCCTGGGCGAGATGCCCGCCGAGGTCCGGGCGGCGTGGCGCGGCCGTTACATCACGGAGGCCGAGGCCGAGCTCCGGGTGCAGGCCCTGCTCGATCGCGCCGAAGCCGCGCTGCGGCCCGGCGGCACTCCGGTCACGATCCGCACGCTCTGGATCGCGCTGGCCGACCGGGCCGGGCGCTCGGACGATGCCGACCTGCGCGCTGCTGCCGCCCTGGCAGGCATGGCGATGGGGTTGCGCCCCCCCTGACGGCCGCTGCCGACGGGCGCAAGGCTCGGCCGGCGAAGCCCCGGCCGGCCATCAGCACCCCCACATGGCGCGCATGCGGACTTCGTGCCGGGTCAGCGCCGCCTTGCGAGCCCACCACCTCGACCGGTGGCGCCGCTTGAAGGCCCGATGCCAACGCAGCAGCAAGGCGTAGCCGGCGGCGGTGGGCAGGCCGCTTGCGAACAGGAGACCTATCCTGACCAGGCAGGCCTCGACCGCCGGCTCCGTCGTCGCGACCAGGACGTTCTCCACGGCCGCCGCCGCAAGCGCCTCCCACAGCGGCTCGTCGAGCGCGTCGTGCAGGTCGGCGGCGGGATGGTCGGGACGGAGCATGAGAATGGTCATGGCCCACCTCCGCCGGATCGCCGGCAACGGGATCGGATCAGGCCGACGCGCGCAAGGGTCAGAAGCCGCCTCCGCCGCACCGCGACACGGCCTCGATGCGTGGGCTCACGCCCGGCTTCAACGCCGTTTGGCCGAGTTGAGCCACCACTTCACTGGCTGGGGCTCGCGTTGACGAGACGCGGAAGCTGCCTTGCGCGTTCCCTTCGGCGCAGGCTGCGCAACGGCCTTCGCGGGTTCTGCCGCCGCGCCCTGCTCTGCCGCGGCCGGCGCAGTTGCGGAAATCATGCGCTCGATCCTCCGCTTCGCCGACTTGCGGGCGCCCGCCGCTTCTGCCAGCGCGGCCTCGGCCGCTGCCCGCATGGCGCGCTCGGCCGTGAGGTCCTCACGCCAGCGGGCCTCGCGCCCCTGGTGCGCGGCCCGGAGGGCGTCTGCTCCGTCGCGTGCCGCCTGGGCGGCTGCGGACGCTTCCCGCCGCGCCAGCTCCGCATGCCCCAGCTTCGTTTGCAGGTCGCGGACCGTCGCGAGCGCCTCCTGCAGCGAGCGCTCCGCCCTTTCCCGCGCGGCACGCTCCTGGAGCAGTGCCGCCTCGGTGGCGCCGCGGCTTGTGGGAGCGGCAGCGGACAGGTCGGCGTCCGCAGGACGCTGCCGGCCGACAAGCGCGACCGGGACGTCGCCGTCCTGCACGAAGCGATGGCGTGGCCGTGGGGCCGAAGGGCCACGGATCGGCAGGTGGGCCGACGGCTTCGGAGGGGAGTGTTCAGGCCGTGGCTGTCCAGATCGGCCAGCACGGTCATTGGCCAGGCCGAGCGCCCGGCGCATGCGCTCCTCGGCGGACGCGATGTCGGGAACGTCCGCAGGAGATGTTTTCGTCGAGGGCGGCATCAATCCTCCACACGGGTTGCTGAGGGATCGGGCCGGAACTCGCCGCCCGCAGCCCTCATGGTTCAGTCGGGAACGATGGCTGCCACAGCGTGCAATGCCCTTGCGCGGTCACGTCGCAAAGGCGCACTCGGACCCAGCAGCGTCGGTTCGACGTGTGCTGGACGTTTCCTCCCTGAAACTTGGCGGCGCTCCCGGAGCGTCGCCGCCCTTTCGGTTCGGATGGCATCTTCTGCCTGCCGGCCCTCGACCGGCAGCGCTGCCGCTGGATTGCACGGACGCTTGCGTGCCTACGGTATCGTACCTCCAGGCGATTCCAGCAAGCCCCCTGCCGGGACGCCCTGCGACCGGAACCGGAAGTCGATGACCATGGGATCAACGAATGGCCCGCCCCCGTGGCCAGGCTGAATGGGAGAAGGCCAGGCGTGGGTCGGCGGGGCAATGTCGCGCCGATGCAGGTCCTGTCACCAAGCCGTGGCGACCAGGATCTCCTCGATCCGGGTGGTGTAGCGCTGGGACAGACGGTCGTGCCGGGTGGCCCAGGGCCGGGCGATGCCGGTTGCGAGCGGCCGCAGCGTGCCGCGGCCGTAGCGGGCGTTCACCGCGTCGAGCGCCTGCATCACCTTGGCGGACTTGACCGGATCGCGCGTGGCGAACAGCATGCGGGGCTGCTGGCACTCCGGCACCAGGTCGTTGAGCACCACCCCGGCCTTGAAGTAACGCAGGCCCGGCACCCACAACGGCCGCAGCATGCGCAGCGCCTCGGCGATGAGGGCCAGGCTGTCCGACGTCGGCTCGATCCGCCCGGCGCGCTGCCCGGAGTGCCACGCCTCGTCGGGGCGGTGCGGGTTGGTCTGCAGGAACACCGCCATGTGGCACGCCTGCAGGCCCTCGGCGCGCAGCTTCTCGCCGGCCCGGCTGGCGTAGGCAGCGACAGCTTCGCGCATGTCCCGCCACGTCGTTACAGGGCTGCCGAAGGAGCGCGTGACGGCGATGCCCTTGCGGGTGGCGGGGGCGAGGGCGAGCGGGATGCAGGACACGCCGCGCAGCTCGGCCTGCACCCTGGCGCCCACTACGGTGAGCAGGTCGCGCACCATGCGGGCGTCCATGGCCACGAAGTCGGCGACGGTGACGACGCCGGCGCGCTGTAGCTTGTCGACGGTGCGCCCGCCGATGCCCCAGACCTCGGCCACCGGTATCCGGGCGTAGTAGCGTGCCCGCACCTTGGGGTCGGTCAGGTCGCACAGTCCTTGCAAGTCGGGTTCAGACTTTGCAAGAGAGTTTCCCAGTTTGGCACTCTACTCCAGAGCATGGGTAATTCGCAAAACGTCATTGTTTTTTCAGGTTTTCCCCATGCGTCCCTGACCTAGACTTCCTGAACGGCGCCTTGCCCAGCGCCGACGACGGTTTGTAATCGGGCGAGGACAGGAGAGCCACACGGTGACGGCATACACGCGCCTCCGCACGGGCAGCCACCTGTTTCCCGTCCATGTGGTGGACCAAGACGGCTTTCCTCACATCGAGCTCACGGCCTACGCTTCCCACTCGCCCCAACACCATGCGCCCAGGACCGCCCAGGCCTACACGGGCGCGATCGTCGCCTTCGCGTCGCGCGCCGAAGGCGATCCGGTTGTGCTAATACCACACGCCCTATGTCATAACCGTTTTGTTCCAAGCTCGTGTTGCGAT
>CAXTUQ010000483.1:0-4809 GCA_964247405.1 uncultured Acetobacteraceae bacterium | reverse complement strand
TCACGGCCTCGGCGCTGACCAACGCGGACGCTGCGGAGATCAGCAGGGCGATCCGTGGCGATGCAGCCCTTTCTGGCCGGCATCCGGTCCGGCGACATCGTGGTGGACCGCCGCACGGTGCTGGTGGTAGACGAGGCGGCGCAGATTGGCCCGCGGCAGTTCCTGGAGCTGCTCAAGCTTTGGCGGGACACGGGCTGCATCATCCGTGCGCTGGGCGACCGCGAGCAGTGCCAGGCCATCGAGGCGAGCAGCGCGGTGGAGATCATGACGCGGGTACTGTCGCCCGAGGCGCTGCCCGAGCTGCTGGCCACCGTGCGGCAGAAGTCGGAACGGGCGCGGGAGATCGCCGGCCTGTTCCGCAAGGGGCGGGCGGCAGAGGCGCTCGACCGCAAGCGCGAGGACGGCACGGCCATGCTGGTCGGCGGCGACTACGACCAGGTGGTGGGCCGGATCGCGAGCTTCTATCTCGAACGCTGCGACGCGCTGCGGGCAGAAGGCAACAAGCGAGGGGTCACGGCCTCGGCGCTGACCAACGCGGACGCTGCGGAGATCAGCAGGGCGATCCGGGTGCGCCTGAAGGCGCGGGGCGAGCTCGGCGCCGACGAGGCGATCTACGCGGCCATCGACAACAGGGGCGAGCAATACGAGCTGCCGGTTGCGACGGGCGACCGCTTCCGGCTCTACAAGCAAACGGCTGCCACCATCGACGGCCGGTATGGGTTCATCGGCGCCAACGGCGACGTGGTGGAAGTCGTGCACCGGGCCGAGGACGGCTTGGTGCTGCGCAACAAGGATGGCCGAGTCGGGCACGTGCAATGGCGCCGGCTGCGCGACCGGGACACCGGCCGGCTGCTGCTCGGCTACGGGCACTGCCTGACGGTGGACAGCGCGCAGGGCATCACCTCGGGCGAGCACATCAACGCCCTGCCGCGGGGGTCGGCCGGCATCACCGCGTTCAAGGGCTACGTGGCCGAGAGCCGGCACGAGGCCGTGGCCTGGACGATGGTGGGCGAGTGGGCCGAGCGGGACGCCGAGCGCACCAGCCGCCCGCTCGGCGACCAGCGCGAGATCACCGAGGCCGAGCTGTGGGCGCGGACGGCCAAGAACATGGCGGCCAAGCCTTACAAGTCGCTGGGCATCGACCTGGTGGACAAGCTGCGGCGCGAGGAGGATGCGATGCACGACCGCTTCATCCGCTCCGACCTGCGCATCCAGCGCCAGCAGGCCGAAGGGCGCGACCACGCGGCCGAGTTCGCCGCCTGGCAGCAGGACCGGGCCATCCGCCGCGTGCTGGAACCGCGGATCGAGGCGCTGGACTGGGCGTTGCGGCGCAACGGCGAGGCGGTCGAGGGCTTCCGCAACGCGGTGGCCGACAGCCTGCGCGAGCTGGGCCGGCGCATGGAGCAGGCCTTGCGGATGCTGGAGCAGCGGGTCAGGCGGGCACGGCTTGCCGTGCCGGCACCGACGCCCCAGCTTCCCGTCCTGCCGGCTACGCCGGACCAGCCCCGCCCAGATGCGCCAACTCCACCCACGCCGGCGGTGCAGCCATCCGGAGGATTTCGGATGTAAACAATCCGATAACAACCCAAAGCAGCTTTCATAAACCTCGCTGGAATTATGTTTGTGCCAATGGTGTGAACTGGACGGGACCGTTGATTGCTGCCGCGACGCCGCGTGCGAACAGTGGGGACTGGCTATCATCGCGAGCGGATTGCGTCATAGCTGGCCAGTAGTCCTCGGGGTCGATCAGTAACTCCACGGCTGCAATGGGCTGGGAAATGAGCGTCGGCGCGACTTGGCGCAGGTCGAACGACCGCGCCGCGAGCACGTCGTGCACAACTAGCCTTCCGTCCTCGACCACGAAGGCCACGGCGGCATCGTGGTCGGGCACCCAGGCCAGCGTCACCGGCTCGCACGTCAGGTTCCATAGGGCGAGCCAGCCGTAATTGTGAGCGGTCAAGCGCCCGCGGGTCGGCTGCGCCCGCGCGCACAGCGCCGCCAAGCGCGCCCGGTCCGCGAAATCCGACAGGTCACACCGTGGGGCCTGCGCGCCGGATGGGTGTAGGGCCGCCGCAACGACCGAACGCCGCTGTGGCAGCCGCTGGAAGCCGAAGCGGGGATAAAAGTCGTGGACACAGTTGTTGGCAAACAGGATAACGGGCTGGTCTGCCACATCAAGGCTGCCGATCACCCGTTCCATGAGCCGACGCGCGAGCCCTTGGCCGCGATAGGGTTCCAGCGTCGCCACCGCGCCGAGCTGGTATCCCGCTCGGTCCTCGCCCTCAATCATCAGGTGCATGCGGCTTCGGCCGATGGTGCTGACGATGGCCCCGTCGTCGATGAGAGCGAACACTTCGTAATCGGCTGTCCACCCACCGCGGTTCCGCCACACCGTCCAGGTCTCGGTTCGCCCACCGCGAAAGACCGTATCCACGAACCGGAAGAACGAGAGATGTTGATCAATGTCAGAACTCAGGATTTTCACATGTTTCATGCGCACGATGTCCTTTTCGTGCCACAGCAGCCGATTGCGATCGGGGCATCAAGCAATCAGACGGCTGCTGTCCACCCCACCTAGCCGTATCGGCCCGGCCCCGAGCGTCATTCCCCTAATTCGGCGACACAGGTAGTTTCGGCTCATGAGTGCTTCGTCTCAGGTCCAGGCCACACTGCGTGTCAATCCACTCCGTTGGCACCTTCTGAAAGCGGTGCGCGCCCTGGACCTGCCGGATATCTGGATCGGGACAGGCTTCGTCAGGAATGCCGTCCGGGACCACCTACACCAGCGCCCTCCGACGACGCCGGCCGGTGATGTCAATGTCATCTGGCATGATCCTCACCGGCGTTACACTCAGGGATGACGTCCCACTCTGAGCTTTACGGTCCCTCATGGATGGACCCAGCATGGAACTATGATGATCACTTCTGCTGACCCCCTCCACTTACCTGTTTGCTACGCCACCGCGTCGAGCGACGCGGTCGTCGCTCTCGTAACCGAGCACTACGACCTAAACGGCCCGCTAAATTGCGCTCTGCTCAACCGCGGCTTCAACGATATCTATGCGCTGAGCACAGACACGGGAGAGCGCTTCATACTTCGCTTGTCCGGCCCTCGCGCTCGTGGTCCGGCCGACGTCGGGGCAGAGACAGCATTTCTCGCGTATCTCGATGCCGCGAACATACCTGTCGCGGCGGCGGTGCCGACCCGGGACGGGAAACTCTTCACCAGCGCAAACCTTCCTGACGGCTTACGTGCCACCGTTCTGTTCCGTTACGCCGAGGGACGCCGGCCAGACCTGGACGCCCTGGATGACGCGCGCGTCCAAGGCATCACTCTGGCCCGGCTTCACCAAGTCGCAGACGGCTATCCTGACCGGAAGGCCGGACGCTACCAACTTGGTCTGGACCACCTACTGCATCGTCAGGTGGCGGAAATCCTGCCGTTCTGCCTTAACACGCCACAAACCCAGCACGATCTCCTGAGCCTTGCGGAGCGGATTGCCACCTCTGTAGCCTCCCTTGGCGGCGATCTCGCGTGGACGCGTTGCCATGGTGACTGCCACGGGTCGAACGCTCGCATTGCCACCACGGGGCCATGGGCAGGCCAGGCGGTGTTCTTCGACTTCGACGATGGTGGATACGGCTATCTGGCCTACGATCTGGCCGTGCATCTATGGGCACAGGTAGCGTTTGGACGTCAGCGTCATGCCGTGTGGCACGCTTTTCGTATAGGATACCAGTCTGTCCGGGCCGTCACACCGGAAGACGAAGCGGCAATTCCCTGGTTCGTCGCCATCCGACACATATGGCTGATTGGTGAGTATGCTGCGCGAACAGCAGAATGGGGACGTGAGATACTGTCGTCCACTTGGTTAAATCGTGAGATCAGGTTCCTCCTGACCTGGGAGCGTGACCATCTGCTATCGCGTCTTCTATAATCAGTTTTACCACTTCACCATGGCACATCGGCAGGGTCGGCCTGCGCACCAAGCGGACAGATCATTAGAAATGGCAAGTCCACTTGCGACTCGATTGTGTTGAAAAAGTCGCTTGTCACCGTCAGCAGGGTGATCGCACGCACGAATAATGCCCAAATTGTTTTCTTGGCGCATGATCTTGCTTATTGCACCGCGGTGAGCGAACGATTGTTGCAGAAATCGTTGCGAGGTCGCCTTTTTCAACATCATCGACTCCAAAGCAGCCATCCGCGGCCTTCAAACCCTCTCAGCCCAGATTCGTGTCGGATCGAACTCTTAACTCCGCTGCTACCAAGGCCCCAAGCTCAGGGGTAGCCATCCACGGTCCGCTTACCTACTTTCCCACGCATGCCCCGCTCCCCTGCTGCCGACCTGGCCCCGCTCGTCAAGCTCCTGCAAGCGGGCGTCCCACCCAACCGCGCTGCCACCGAACTCTTCCGCGTCCTGGCGATCTGGACGGCCGAACTCAAGGACGACGGCGAGCAGCTGCAGGAGCGGCTGTCCGGCTTGGCCGAGCAGATGACGACGGGGATCGAGGAAATGCACGAGGGCATCGCCGAAGCGAGCGACAAAGGGAAGCCAACGCTTCGGCGGATACTGGCGACGCATGAGGCGGTACTGGACGGGGTGCGGAAAGCGCAGTGAGCGGGGTAGGCATCCCACCGCCCCGCCAGGGAGGCTACCGCAGCATGGCCCAACGGACCGCAGAGCTGTGCAGATTGGCCATCTGGCACCGTTGCACGTTGATCGGCAGCCAGAGCCTGGGGTGTCCGCCAAACTAAGGGCTTATCCGGAAACAAGTGCTCGGACCGGTGGGTTGGTTGGTTGCAAA
>CAXTUQ010000482.1:0-4816 GCA_964247405.1 uncultured Acetobacteraceae bacterium | reverse complement strand
GCCTTGCGCCACCAGGCGCAGCACGGCCAGATGGTCGTTCGCCTTCACCGCATAGTGCACCCGCGCCGGCAATGCCGCCTCGGCCAGCGCCGCCTGCAGCGCCCGCAGCCGCCCGCGGATGCTGCCGGCCGAGAGCACCCACGTGGGCGTGCCCACCGCGTCGGCGACCGCGTTGAGCGGCACGCCCTCCATCAGCAGCCCGTCCATGGCGTGCATCGAAAGGTGCGGCCGGGCGGCGATCAGCTCGGCAAACGTCGGGTCGGGATCATACGGCAGGGCGGCGGGGTGGGGCATGGTCACCGGGAAGGATAGGCGCGGGGATAGGTGATCTCGTTGGCCGGGCCGGGCGCGCTGGGCGAGCCTTTCTTGCCGCAGGCGGCGAGCAGCACGAGTGCCAGCAGGAGGGGCGCGACCAGGAGGGGCGCGATCAGCCGCGCGGCCTTCATCGCAGCAGCGCCTGCCAGCGCGCCGCCTGCGCCGCCACGTTCGCCGGCGCGGTGCCGCCGAAGCTGGTCCGGCTGGCCACCGAGGCATCCACCGTCAGCACGTCGAACACCGCCGCGGTGATGCCGGGCTCGATGGCCTGCATCTCTGCAAGGCCGAGCTCCGCAAGCCCCACGCCGCGCGCCTCCGCCGTCGCCACCACGCGCCCGGTGACATGGTGCGCCGTGCGGAACGGCAGCCGCAGCACCCGCACCAGCCAGTCCGCCAGGTCCGTCGCCGTCGCGAACCCCGACCCGGCCATCGCCCGCATCCGCGTAAGGTCTGGCGCCATGTCCCGCACCATGCCGCCCGTCGCCGCGAGCGACAGCGCCAGCGCGTCGGCGGCGTCGAACACCGGCTCCTTGTCCTCCTGCATGTCCTTGGCGTAGGCGAGCGGCAGGCCCTTCATCACCGTCAGCAGCGCCACCAGCGCCCCGGTGATGCGCCCGGTCTTGGCGCGGGTCAGCTCCGCGGCGTCCGGGTTGCGCTTCTGCGGCATGATGCTGCTGCCGGTGGTGAAGGCGTCCGATAGCCGCACGAAGCCGAACGGCGCGCTGCACCAGATCACCAGCTCCTCCGCCAAGCGGGACAGGTGGGTGGCGCAGATCGCCGCAGCGCCCAGGAACTCCAGCGCGAAGTCCCGGTCCGACACGGCGTCGAGCGAGTTGGCGGCTGGCCGGTCGAAGCCCAGCGCCGCCGCGGTCTCGCCGCGGTCGATGGGGAAGCTGGTGCCGGCCAGCGCCGCAGACCCCAGCGGGCACTCGTTCAGCCGGCGCCGGCAGTCCCCCAAGCGCCCGCGGTCGCGGTTCAGCATCTCGACATAGGCCAGCAGGTGGTGCCCGAACGTCACGGGCTGCGCCGTTTGCAAATGGGTGAAGCCCGGCATCGGGTCCGCCGCGAACGCCGCCGCCCGGTCGGCCAGCGCGCGCATCACGTCGGCCACCTGCCCATCCAGCCCGTCCAGCGCGTCCCGCACCCACAGGCGGAAGTCGGTCGCTACCTGGTCGTTGCGGCTGCGCCCGGTGTGCAGGCGCTTGCCGGCCTCGCCGATGCGCTCCGTGAGCCGCGCCTCGATGTTCATGTGGATGTCTTCCAGCTCCTCCACAAACGGGAAGCGCCCGGCCTCGATCTCCGTCGCGATGGCGCCGAGGCCGCCGCGGATCGCCGCCTCGTCGTCCGGCGCGATCACCCCGGCGCGGGCCAGCATCGCCGCGTGCGCCAGGCTGCCGCGGATGTCCTGCCGCCACATCTTGCGGTCGAAGCCGATGGACGCGTTGATGTCCTGCATGATGACGGACGGACCGCGGGCGAAGCGTCCGCCCCATTGCGCGTTCGCCTCGGCGTTGCGCAGGGCGTCGGCGCCGCCCGGACCCGCTTGGATCGGCCCCGCTTGGATCGGCCCGTCTCCGACCCCATTCTGTGAGGCAGACGTATTGTTGACAGTGTCGCTACTCAAGGACGCACCATGGTTCCATTGAAGCGCCGCGCCGTGCTGGCGGCGGCGGTCCTGACCCTACCGGTCGCGCTGGCCCCGCGCAAACCACGGGCGGCGACGCCCGGCCTAGGCGACTTGTCGCGCTTGCAGCCCACGGACGGTGTGGCGGTGCCGGAGCTGCGCTTCTCCAGCCGGGACGGCACGGTCCGCACCCTGGGCGATTACGCCGGGCAGGGGGTGGTGCTGAACCTGTGGGCCACCTGGTGCGTGCCCTGCGTCGCCGAGATGCCCGCGCTCGATGCCTTGGCCCGGCTGGTGGCGAATGACGGCGTGGCCGTGCTGGCGCTGTCCTCCGACCGCGGCGGCGCCCCGCCGGTGGAGCGGTTCTACCGGGACAAGAACATCCAGACCCTGCCGGTCCTGCTGGACCCCCGCGGCGACGCGGCCCGGGCCTTGGGCGCACGGGGCATCCCCACTACGTTGCTGATCGACCGTGCCGGCAAGGAGCGTGGGCGGCTGGAGGGTGCCGCCGACTGGTCCAGCGCCGAGTTCGTTGCAGCAATCCGCCGCATGGCCGGGCCGGCGCCGGCTCACTCCTTGGGCAAGCCGGACCGCGGGTCGAACGCCTGACCCGGCGCCCAGCCCCGTAGGAAGTCCCGCAGCGCGTCGTCCGCCGGCCCGACCACCACGCGCAGCGTCGCGTAGGCGTCTCCGGGCGCCCGCCCGTCATGCTCGGGCAGGCCCTTGCCGCGCAGCCGCAGCTTGGTGCCGCTGTCCGAACCCGGCGGGATCGCCATCGTGACAGTGCCCGCCACGGTCGGCACCGGGACACGGCCGCCCAGCACCGCTTCCCCGAGGGTGATCGGCAGGTCGAGGTGGATGTCGCGGCCTTCCCGGCGGAACAGCGGGTGCGGCGCCACGGTGATCTCGATCAGCGCGTCGCCCGCCGGGCCGCCCGCGGCGCCGGGCCGGCCCTTGCCGCGCAGGCGCAGCGTTTGCCCGCTTTCCACGCCCGGCGGGATCTGCACGTTCAAGTCGCCGCCGCCCGGCAAGGCCAGCCGCTGCGTCGCCCCGCGCGCCGCGTCGATGAAGGACACGCTGAGCGTGTAACGCTGGTCGCCGCCGCGTTGCGGACGCGCCGGGCCGCGCGCGCCGAACATGCTTGCCAGGATGTCGTCCATGTCGGCGCCGTTGGCATACTGGGCGCCGCCGCCGGGCCGGAAGCCGCGCGGGGGCATGTCCTGGCCGGCTGCGTCGATCTCTCCCCGGTCGAACCGCGCCCGCTTGGCGGGATCGGACAGCAGGTCATGCGCGCCGGAGATGGCCTTGAAACGCTCTTCGGCCTTCTTGTCTCCGGGGTTCACGTCGGGGTGGCTGGTCTTGGCGAGCTTGAGGAACGCGGAGCGGATTTGCTGCTCTGACGCGCTGCGGGGAACGCCCAGCAGCGCATAGGGATCGTCGGCCAACGGCACCTCTCATCGGTTCGGTCAGGCAGCATAGCGCATTTGGCCCGCCGACACCCAGCCGCATGGGCCGAGTCCTAACGCACCGTCACCACGAGCCGCATCTTCGGGTGGATGCCGCACAGCACGGTGAAGGTCCCGGGGACGGGGAACCGCTCCTCGATGGCCTTGCCCGGCTCCTGCTCGCCGCTGTCGAAGCCGAAGTCGGGCGAGGTCGAGTAAACGTGGTGCAGGAGCTGCCCGTCGTCGTTCACGAAGCGGATCGTGCCGCCGCGCGCCACCTCGACCTGCTGCGGCTGGAACTTGCGGTTGGCCTGGGTCACAACCGGGACATTGACCGCCCAAGCCGCCCAGGCGCCCAGGACGGAGGCCAGCGCCGCCCCGCAGGCGGCCAAGGAGAGTCGCGAACGGCGTCTGATGGTCATGGTGTTGCTCCTGGTTTCGTGCCGGGTGCGGCCTCGATGTCGCGGTGCATCGGCGCCAGCAGCGCCAGCAGCCGGTTCTGGGTCCGGAAGGGCACGCCCTCCGCGTCCATCGCGTCCTGCAAATCCTCGACCAGCGCGTTGAAGTGGCGCGGGGCGAGGTTGAGGTCGGCGTGCGCCGCCTTCATGCTCCGCCCGGGGTAGCTGCACGGCCCGCCGCTCACCACGCAGAACTGCAGCATCAGCAGCCCCTGCAGCCGCTCGATGTTGGCGTCGTCGAACTTGTCCTTGATCCGCGGGTCCGCCTGGACGCGCTGCAACATGCCGTCCGCGATCCGCGTCAGCCCAGGCCTCCCGCCCAGGTCGTCATACAAGGTCCCGGCGCGGGCCGGCGCGGCGAGCAGCACCGCGGCGAGCAGCGCCTTAGAAGCCAAGCTGAAGACTGGCATAAATCCCCTCCTGATGCTTGCGCGTGGCGATGCTGCCGAGGTCCACGTAGGCGAGCGTCGCCGACACCCACTTGGCCGGCAGCCAGGTGACGAACACGTCGTACCAATCGCTTTCGCGGGCGAAGCGCAGGTTGTCCGGCTTTGTGCGGTACTCGCCGCCCACCGCCACGTTGCGGCTCAGCAGCAGGGCGGCCGACCCTTCGAACTCCGGGTGGTAGGCGTTGCTGCGGTCGCCGCCGAAGCCGAGGATGCCGGTCTGGTTCGCCCGCGTCATCCGCACGGTGGCGTTGAGCAGCAGGCTCTGCGCCAGGAACAGCTTGGTCGCCGCCAGGTAGAAGTCGGCGCCCTGCTCCGACCGCGCGCCCACCGCGCGCAGCACGGCGGGCTGGTTGTTCACCTTGTACTGAAGCCCGGCCGCCACCTGCGGCAGCCAACTGTCCTGGTCCAGGATGCCGTCGCCGAACAAGCGCAGCTTGGCGCCGTACACGTCCTGGCTGAACTGGAACCCGCCGCCCAGGCCCAGCGCCCGCCCGGTCCCGCCCGTGTCGAAGAACTGCCGGGCAT
>CAXTUQ010000481.1:0-4823 GCA_964247405.1 uncultured Acetobacteraceae bacterium | reverse complement strand
CTTTGCAACCAACCAACCCACCGGTCCGAGCACTTGTTTCCGGATAAGCCCTAAGGCGGCATAGCTGAGAGTCTCGCCGGGCATCACCGCAGTCAGGGCGGTCCAGACGGCGCGCTGGAAAGGCGTACCGGCGGTACACCACTCGACCGCGGCCAGGCGTTCGAGGTGCCCCTCGAAGTAGTCCCGCAAGGGACGCCTCACGCGCTCCGGCGCGTCACCCGGCTCGGGCGAGAGGGCGCCGTAATGCAGCCGCAGCAGTCGGACCATGTCGGCCTCGCGATCGGCCCAGTCGAACGCTCTGAGCCGACCGACCTCGTCCGTGGCAACGAGCGCCACGCCGATGGGCGTGGCGAGACGGTCGAGCAAAAGACGGTCAGGCCGCATGCTGGTCAACGGCTTGCTCCTCGGTGCCAGGCGCTGCAGTCAAACGGCCAGCCGCCCAAAGGTGCAACAATGCGTGGGCGCGCCACGGCCTCCAGCGGGCGGTCTGCGCGAGCAACGCCGCGTCAACCAGGCCGCTTTCGGCGACCGGCAGCGGATCTGGCTCGGCTAGGCCGCTTGCGGCGACGCACTGGGCTGTTTGCTCGTCCATGCCCGGCAGTAACTGCAGCCGCACGACGGCCTCCTCGATACTGCTGTAAGAACCCAAGAGCAGCGGATCGGCGGCGGCGGCGGTCGCCAGGGATATCATCACCTCGCGTGGGCCTTCCGGCACGCCGGCCGCGGCCAGGTCGGCCCTCGCCAACTGGTGCGGCATCGGGAAGGCGTGAGCCAGCCCCAGCTCACCGGCTGCCGGATCAGCGACCGGCTCGCCGCAGGATGCCGCAAGCCTGCCGATTAGCCGCTGCGCGTCCGCCGCGGCGTGTCGTCCGAGGATGGCGCGCACCGCCGCCTCGAAGCCGTCCCAGAAACCGGGAGCGCGAAGGCCCGGACACGCGGCCACTAGAGGGGCCAGCACCGCGTCCCGGCTGAGGTGAAAGTCAATCGCAACCGGGTCGGCGGCGAGGTCGAAGACGCGGCGGACTGCCGCCACAATCGCCGGCAAGGTTCGTAAATCAGGCAGGCGCACCGTGGCCTTGAGGCAATCTCCCGGCACTGGTTCGACTACCACCACCGCGCTGCCCATGCCGATCGCGCGCGCATAGCGAGCCGCCGACACCGCTTCGACGCCGGGAACCGCCCGCGCACGAAGGACCGAGACGACGAAATCCCAATCGTAGGGCGGTCGGTAGCCAAGCCGGACCGCGACAACGCCCGCCTCGGTCGAGGCCTCTTTCGCCTTGTCGGTTCGCCGCAGGGTTCCGGGCGGCCGTCGATATAGGCGCTGAAACGTTTCGTTGAAACGGCGGACGCTGCCGAAGCCGGCTGCCGCGGCGACCTCTACCATTGGTAGGCGTGTGTCTTGGATCAACTGCTTGGCCAGTAGCACCCGGCGGGTCTGCGCGACAGCGATCGGTGAGGCACCGAGATGCTGGCGGAATAGGCGTCGGAGCTGGCGTCCGCCGACTCCAAGCCGTTCCGCCAAGGCTTCAACGCCGGCCGCATCGTCGAGGGCGCCCATCTCGATCAGGGTCAGTGCCCTGGAAACGGTGTTGGCACTCCCGCGCCAAACGACAGCGAGGTCGGGCGCTATCTCCGGCCGGCAGCGCAGGCACGGTCGGAATCCGGCTTCCTGCGCTGCGGCAGCAGTCGGAAAGAAGCGGACGTTTTGGAACTTCGGTGTTGGCGCCGGGCAGAACGGGCGGCAGTAAATTCCGGTCGTGTTGACGCCAACGAACAGGCGCCCGTCGAAACGACGGTCGCGCGCTGCAACAGCGCGATAGCAGGCGTCACTGTCCATCTCCATGGCGCGACCATGCCCCAGGCCTGGCACCATGTCTGGCGATTTTCGGACCTTGAAGGCTGGAAACGCACCAGAATGGCGACCTTGCTTGTGGGAGTGCTGAGCTGGGGCCGGATAGCTACGTCACCCTCATGGAGCTTGCGGGGGCGGTCGCAGCGGTAGGCCCCGACAGCCAATCAGAGAGACTTGCTCATGTAGACAAAGACCCCGAGCTGCGGAGAAGCCTCTTCCTCCCGGTCTACCTTGTAGCCTACCCGTTCGTAAAGCTTCACGTTCTCGGTCAAGTGGACACTGGTGTAGAGCCGCAGCTCCTTCAGGCCAAGCGATCGGGCAAATTCCTCAGCGTGGGCCAAAAGGGCGTGACCATACCCTCGGCCCTGGTGATCGGGAGACACCGCGACATTCACGATGAGCAGGTGGTCGGCCTTGGGCTCCATCTCGATCAATGCGGTTGCCTTCCTGTCCAGCCGCAGCACGTCCACCGTATGGTCGCGGACCGCCACGTCGTAGTCGGCCGTCATCGGCTTCGGCTCGCGGCCGAGAAGCGGCACCCATTTGGCATAAGCCGCTCGCACGAGGTCACGGACCGCTGGAGAATCCGCTGACGTGGCCCGGCACAATCCTTTCCGGACCGCAACCGTCAGAGGTGAAGGTGAGGCAAGACTTTTGCTCATGTAGACGGCAACACCGAGGTGGGGAGAGGTCTCCTCGCGATCCACCTTGTAGCCTGCCCGCTCATAGAGCTTCAGGTTCTCGGTGAAGCTGCCGTTCGTGTATAGGCGAACCGTGTTCAGCCCGGTCGAGCGGGCGAACTCCTCGGCGTGTGCCAAGAGAGCGCGACCGTACCCGCGACTTTGCCAGGCGGGCAGCACTGCTACGTTCACGATGAGCAGGTGATCGGCTTCAGGACGCATCTCGATCAGCGCCACCAGCGTCCCATTCAGGATCAGCAAATCCATGACATGATCGCGGACGGCCTTGTCATAGTCGGCGGTCATTGGTCGTGGCTCCCGCCCGATGACCGCCACCCACTTCGCGTAAGCCGCCCGCGTCAGGTCACGGACGGTCGCGGCGTCGGCCGGTGTCGCGCGACGCAGCGCTGTGCGGATTTCGTCGGTTAGCGGGGACGGTATTGCCGGGTTTTCTGATTGGGAAGGCTGGTCCTGCACGATCGTCTCCTGTGACGGGCAAAAGAAAACCCCCGGAGCCGGGGGCTGCGGGGGTTTTGGAAAGCGCGGGCTGGAGGCCGGTGCCGGGCGGATCGCCTTACAGAACGATCCTCGCCCGAGAGCGAGAGGGGGCCTGTCTGCACGCAGCCACGAAAGCCGCCGCAAGATCGCAGCGACGGCGTCGGTTGGCGGTGTTCAGATGACGGACAAGCATAGTGCGAAGCTGAACCGGCAACTGCGAGACTGTCAACACCAAGTTTGCTGTCAGGTGGCCAGCTTCCATTGGTAAGGACCGTTTTGTGTCGGAAGCAGCCTACCTTGCAAGGTGTCCGCCAACCTTCGGATACCGTTGGCGAATTCTGGCCTCCGGCAGCCATTGCCGCAAAGCGCGATACCCGTGTGGATGCGAGCGGACATTGGGCAAACCATGCCGCCAGGCGGTTGGAGTTCATGGCCGTGGCCGTGGCTACGCTTTGCAGGCCCGTCTTGGCCAGACCGCGATAGCGTGCCCGGCGCAGCCCGAAGCTGCGCACCCCTTGCGAGATCGTGCCTTCAATGCCCTGGCGTTACGCATACAAGCGCCGACCCAGCGAACCCCAGGGACAGCAGGGTTGCACGGCCTGCTGCGACGGCTGTGCTTCGCAAGCTGGCGACCATCATCGTGTCGCCGCCCGCGCTGTCCGTCGGCGCCAAACGCTTGGGACGACGGGCAGCACGAACAGCACGGCCAGCACCGCCGCTGCCCATAGGGCCATGCCTTTCCAAAACAGGAGTGCGTTGCCCGCGGCCTCTTCAAGCGTCGGCGCCGCGAATCCAGGCAGGCCGAGCAGCAGGGAGAAGGTGGCAAGCCCAACGCCGCACAGCGCGCCTCCCGCTGCACGGGCAACAAGCCGACGCGCGAGCGGAGCAAGGGGCACGATGCCGAGCGCACCGCGGAACACGGTCCAGGCGACCATGCAGGCCGCGGCAGCGGCGAGGGCAAGACCAACGCCCACCGAAACCGCTTGAAGCTCCTCCCCGTTGTGGAGGAGCGGCCAGCGGTCGAGCAGGCCGCACACCTGCGCCTCGGTGGAGAGTTGCGCCAAGCTGGCATCGCCCTTCGCATGCTGGACAGCCTGGGGCTGCCATTCGGTGCAAGCTTTGATGGCGGACGCCACCCGTTGCTGGACATCGGGCGAGGGATCAACGCGCTGCATGACCGGGTATGGGGAAGGGGGTGGGATTGCGGGCATGGTGGTCCGGTCAGGCGGCATGGGGTGCTTCCTTGCTGCTTGGAGGAGACAATTTCATGGCGGCGGCCTCGGCCTGCAGGCCGAGCGCGGCACGGTCGATGGAAGGCGCGTGGATCGGCTCGCCGATCAGGCACTCGGCCGCGTAGTGGTCGCGCGACCCGCGCGCCTCAACGTAGGGATTGGGCATGCCCAGGCTGTGCAGCGCATACCAGAGCCGCCGGTCCACCAGCTTCAGCCAGTTGAACTGCGCCGGCGCCATCACCCCGGCCCGCTTTCGGGCATAAGCCAGCACGCCGAGCATGGCGGTGGACTGGAAGCCGTGCCAGGCCGCCACCTCGGCGCACGGGCCGGCAAGGGCAGGGTCGCGCAGGATCAGGTCGGCCTGGGCCACCACCGTATCGGGCAGATCGGGGATCGCGTCGCCTTTCGTGCGCGGCAGCGCCTCCGCGAGTTCGCCGAGGAAGCGGGCCGCGTCCTCGCGGTGCCGCGCCGCGTGCAGCGCGAAGCCCGCGAACAGGCAGCGCACGTGCGGGGCGGCGTGCTCCACCCCGGCCCCGGGCGGGCCGAGCTGGCAGGCCA
>CAXTUQ010000480.1:0-4839 GCA_964247405.1 uncultured Acetobacteraceae bacterium | reverse complement strand
GCGGCGGGGGATTGGGTGGCGATGGGCAGCCCGAACGTCGTCCGCGGCGGGTCGCATATGGGCTGGGGTTCGGCGGCGCGCATGGCAGAGGCACGGGTCTGCCGCATCCTGACCAGCGACTACTACTACCCGGCGCTGTGGCAGGCGCCGTTCCTGCTGGCCGCCCGGGGCACGCTGGACCTGCGCGAGGCCTGGGCGCTGGTGTCGGCCAACCCGGCCGCTGCCGCCGGGCTGACGGACCGGGGGACCTTGGCCGAGGGTCAGCGCGCCGACGCCGTCCTGATGGCAAAGGGAGACAGCCCGCGCGTGGTGGCCACCCTCGCAAACGGCCGTCTCGCGTTCAGCACGGCCGAGGGGATTGACCGGCTGTCGTAGTCAGGACTGGCCTCTCAAGCTCCCCGCCGGCCGATGATCGCCAGCCGCAGCCGGCGGGACACGAAGTCGATGGCCGTCACCGCCGCCAGCACCATCAGGATCAGGAACGCGGCCTGCTGCCATTCCAGCACCCGGATCTGCTCGTACAGGTGCAGCCCGATCCCGCCCGCGCCGACGATGCCGATGATGGTGGCCGACCGGGTGTTGGATTCGAAGAAATACAGCAACTGGCTGGCGAACACCGGCAGCACCTGCGGCACGAGGCCGAAGCGGATCGCAAGCCACCGGCTGCCGCCGCTGGCCAACACGCCCTCGACCGGCTTGCGGTCGGCAGTCTCGACCGCCTCGGACATCAGCTTCGCCAACGCCCCGCAGTCGGACGACGCGATGGCCAGCGCCCCGGCAAAGGGGCCAAGCCCCACGACGTTGATCCAGATCAAGGCCCAGATCAGCACGTCGATGCTGCGCACGGTGTCCAGGCTGCGCCGGGCCAGGATGTGCACCAGCCGGTTCGCCGCCACGTTGCGCGCGGCCAGGAAGCCGAACGGCAAGGCCAGCGCCGCCGCCAGCAGCGTGCCCAGGAACGCGATGGACAACGTCTGCCCCAGCGCCTCCAGGTAAAGGGAAAAATGCCCGCCCGCGCTCGGCGGCAGCATCAGCCAGGCGATGGCGCCGAGCTGTCCCAGCCCGTGCCAGATCCGCACCGGCGAGATGTCCAGCAGCACCAGCCCGGCCGCATAAACGGCCAGCGCCACGGCCACCGCCGCCAGCGTCCCCGCATGGCCGCTCCGTCCCGCAAGGACCGGGCCATGCCGCGCCTCGACCTCCGCACGCCCGGCCAGCAAATCCGCCCGGAGGTCCGCGGTCACGTCCCGCCCTCGCCAGCCTGCAAGCGGCTGCGCAGCGCCTCCGAGGCGAGGTCGATGGCCATCACGCAAACCAGCAGCATCAGCAGGATGGCGCTCACGTCGGAATAGTAGAACTTGCGGATCGCGACGATCAGCTCCTGCCCGATGCCGCCGGCGCCGACGAAGCCGATGACCGCGGCGCCGCGCACGTTGACCTCGAACCGCAGCAGCGCGTAGCTGGCGAAGTTGGGCAGCACCTGCGGCAGCACGCCGAAGCGGACCTGCGACAGCCAGGCGCCCCCGGCCGCCTGCACCCCCTCGACCGGTTTCATGTCGATGTTCTCGATCACCTCGGCGAACAGCTTGCCCAGCGTGCCCGCCGTGTGCAGCACGACCGCCAGCACGCCCGCCAAGGGGCCAAGCCCGAACGCCACGACGAACACCAGCGCGAACACGATGTCGGGCACCGTGCGGTCGAACTCCAGCACTCGGATGGCGGCAAACCGTAGAGTGCGGAACGGCGAAACGTTGCGGCTGGCCAGCACCCCGCCGATCAGCCCCAGCACGGCGCCGGTCACGGTGCCGACATAGGCGATCAGCAGGGTCTGCCCGAGCTGGACGCTCCAGCGGCGCAGGCCCCAGAACCAAGAGGCCGGGTCGGTCCAGACCCGCGCGCCCGTGTCGAGCTGAGTGAGCCGGTCGAAGTAGCTGCCGAGGTTGCCGAGGTTGGCCCAGAACACGCCCGGCCGCACTTCCGCCCCGGCCGCCGCCAACGCCGTCGCTGCCCCCATCAGCACGGCGCCCAGCAGCACGGCCCGGCGCCGCGCCGCCACGGTGCCGGCGTAGGCGTCGAGCAGCGGGCGCAGTTGCGGTTCGGGGAGCGTGGCCAGGCGGTGCATCGTGATGGTGGAACCGCGCCTCAGTTGTTCTGCTTGCGCAGCCTGTCCACAAAGGTGATCAGCTTGACCGTGTCGGCATAGGCGGCGTTGTCCATAGCCTGGAACGGCTGGTTCTTGCCGTCCGACAGGCGGTCGAACGCGGCCTTGTCGTTCTTCGCGGCATCCAGCCAGGTCGTGCGGATCGCGGATTTCAGGTCGTCCGGCAACGCGTCCAGATACGCGGTCGGGCCGTTGATGATGAGGTCCGACTTCAGCACGATGCGGAAGTCGTCCACCGTGGCGGGCTTGCCGTCCGCGCGCTTCACCATGCCCTTGTTCAGCATCCGGGTCAGGTTGCTGTCGTCCGGCGCGTTCCAGAAGTTGGCGGCGGCCTGCACCGTGCCCTGCTGCAAAGCCAGCACGGCGTTCTCGTGGCTGCCGGTGATCAGCACGCGGCCGAAGAACTGCTCCGCGTTGATGCCGAGCTTGTTCAGCGCGAACAGCGGCATGTTGTAGCCGGAGGTCGAGTTCGGATCGACCAGGCCGAGCGCCTGGCCCTTGAGGTCCTGGATGGTCTTGTACGGGCTGTCGGCCTTCACGTAGAACACCGAGTAGTAGCCCTTGGCTCCGTCGCTGTTCACGTCGATGGCGAAGGCCGTGGTCTTCACGCCGGTGAGGAGGGCGCGGGCGAACGACGCCGGGCCATAGTAGGCGACGTGGACGTTGCCGGCGCGCTGGCCCTCGATCACCGCGGCGTAGTCGTTGGCGACCCGCAGCGTAACCTTCGTGCCGAGCTGGCGGCTGGCATAGGCCACGAAGGGCGCGTAGCGGTCGGTCACGCCGGACGCGTTCTCCGCTGGGACCACCGCGAACACCAGTTCGGGGTAGGCTTGCTTGGCGCCTTGCGCCCGCGCTGGTGCCTGGGCGCGCGTGGCGGCGGTGCCGGCGGCAAGGCCGGCCAGCAGGGTACGGCGGTCGATCATGGCGTGTCCTCGGTTGCGATGGGTCAGGCCGTGACGGCGGCCGGCCATTCGGCGGGATCGGCGGCGGGCTGGCGCTCCATCACCTCGCTCGCCTCCAGCCCGTAGAGTTCACGCGCCATGCTTGCGGTCAGCGCGGACGGACGGTCGTCGAACACCACCCGGCCGCCGGCCATGCCGATCAAGCGGTCGCAGTAGCTCCGCGCCAGGTCCAGCGAATGGAGATTGCACAGCACCGTCAGGCCGAAATGCCGGTTGATGCGCTGCAAGGCGTCCATCACCACCGCGGCGTTGCGCGGGTCCAGCGACGCCACGGGTTCGTCGGCGAGCACGACGTCCGGCTCCTGCACCAGGGCGCGGCAGATCGCCACGCGCTGCTGCTGCCCGCCCGAAAGGGTGTCGGCGCGCTGCGCGGCGAGGCCCGCGATGTCCAGCCGCTCCAGCGCGGCCAGGGCGACGGCTCGGTCTTCCCGGCGCCACATCTTGGCGGCGGAGCGCCAGCCCGGGGTAAAGGCGAGGCGCCCCATCAGCACGTTGTCCAGCACGTCCAGCCGGCCGATCAGGTTGAACTGCTGGAAGATCATCGCGCACCGGCGGCGCCAGTCGCGCAGCGCCGGGCCGGAGAGCTTGGTCACGTCCAGGCCGCCGAAGCGGATGCGGCCCTTCGTCGGCTCCGTCAGGCGGTTGATCATGCGGAGCGTCGTGGACTTGCCCGCGCCCGACCGCCCGATGACGCCGACGAACTGCCCGGACGGGACCGTCACGCTGACGCCGGAAACCGCGACCGACTTGCCGAAGCTTTTCGCCACACCGTCCAGAACGAGCACGCACGATCCCCAAGCTGAGCCGAAGCCCCTCTCTACACGGCGCGCATGACGCGGTCGGTGAAGTTTCGATGACGCGGCGGCGATGGCCGAACCCCGCCACCGCCCGCGCGCGTCACGCCATGCTGCTCGGCCGGGGTTAGGCCTTCAGCGTCGCATCCAGGGTGATCTCAGCGTTCAGGAGCTTGGAAACGGGGCAGCCCGCCTTGGCCTTTTGCGCAAGCTCCTGGAACTTCGCTTGGTCCGCACCCGGTACCGTGGCCTGCAAGGTCAGGTGGACGGCCGTGATCGCGAAGCCGTCCTCAACCTTCTTCAGCGTGACCTCGACCTTGGTTTCCATATGCTCGGCTGTTAACTGGGCTTCGGTCAGGGCGAGGGACAAGGCCATGGTGAAGCAGCCGGCATGGGCGGCGCCGATCAGCTCCTCCGGGTTGGTCCCGGGCTTGCCCTCGAAGCGGCTGGCGAAGCCGTACGGGTAACTCTCAAGCGCGCCGCTCTTGGTCGAGATGGCGCCTTTGCCGTCCTTGATCCCGCCTTCCCAAACCGCCGTGCCAAACGTTGTCATGGTGCTGTTCCTCCAGTTGTGCCGGGCCTTTCCCATAGCACCGGGATCGATCACGCGCGCAGGTTTTGCCCGACCGTTCGGCTCAGGACGGCTTGACCGCCGCACTATAGCCGCCGTTCGAGGCGGTCGGCGACCAGCGCCGTCACCGCGCCGAACACGGCGTGCAGCGCGACTCGCTGCGCCATCTTGGCCGGCCGCTGCCGCCAGGGCGGGCGCATCAGCCCAAGCAGCGGCCCGGCCAGCCAATGCGCCAGCGGGTAGAAGCCCAGGCCCAGCACCAGCCCGGCGGGCTGCGCCGACAAGCCCAGTCCGCGCCGCAGCACGCCGAACCCGCCGCCCAGCGCCGCGGACAGCAGCAGGTGCCCGCCC